>NZ_CP101037.1:0-292242 GCF_041320245.1 Citrobacter meridianamericanus
ACAGCCGCCCTTAGTCAGGCCATCCAAAAGCTCTACGAAGTTCAGGAAAGGTTGATGTCGAATGCGGAATATTTTAAGGCAGAAATTGCTGGCATCAAGGCAACAATCGACATGCTTACTAAGAAAGCTCCAAAAGGTAGCCTGGTCGCGGTGAGGTAAACACATGAGTCAGTCTCCTTATGATGATGAGTTCAGGGCCATCCGTTATATTCAGCTCCGTGGTCAGGATATCGCGAACGCTCACGAGACAATTAACAGTGATATAGAGAGCCTTAAGGCACAGTTGACCGGGCTAATCAGCGGCACTGAACTTGATGAAGCGGAGCATCTGGCGCTTAAAGAACATCATCTGCGAGAAATGACCCCTTCAGATACTGCCATGCATTCTACTGGTCTCAAGACTATATATAGCGAGGCTAACCAGCGTGTATGCGGTGATATTGGACTGGCCACAATACTCTCCACGGATGACTTGGCTGTTGTAGATGCCCGGATCCAGAATCATATTAAAGAATTTAATGATCGCTACGCACTCGACGCCTGGGATTATGCTATTGCCTGCGGATGCGGGCTCATAGCATCCATGCTGGATTTACTTTGCGTCAGAGCCCCGCCAAAACCTACGGTGAGCTTTACGGCAGAAGTGGATGGTATTTTCAATAAACAGGTGCAGAAAGCCTTCAATGCCATTTTGCCGGAGGACCTGAGTACAAAACTCTCAGATTTGTTCCCTATAGGGGCACCAGACAGTTCGATCAGCAGCGATTTAGTGGGTGCGGCCGGTGGCGTTTTGTCTCCCACAAATCACCGCTTAAGAGCTTTGTCACACGATCCCGTACTGGGCATTATTTTCGGTATAAAGGATATGCTGAACGGGACCTGTACGGTGGTTCAGAATGGACAGATCGTGGTTTATCCTTCCAGTAAAGGCGTTACAGACGAAACCAATATTTTCAGGCTCATCGCCAGAATGTTTGGACACCTGGCATCGGATGTTAATGCCCCCTCAGGAAACCGTGGCATGGGGTTACCGGCTCCTTTTATGGGGCTACTTCGTATGCTTGAGGGGATCCCTGTGGGGAGTTCTAACTTCGGCAAACAAATAGAGTACATGTATGTCAACGGGTATGACTTTCGTCAGTTTATCGTGACAAGTATTCCGATGAGCATAATGGAAGTTTTGATGCGGGTTTTCTATGTGGCGAAACAGGTATCGCTGGGAAAAGGAGCTTTTGGGGAGACCTTACTGGATACCATGCCGTTGCGGCTAAATCCACGCTTCCGGATGATGCTTGCCCTGGGTTATGGAACTTCCAGTGCTGTTAACGCAGGTAAAATGTATATCACCGGCAATATTCTCAATGCGAATTACGCCTCCTGGATGGGGTTGGCCTGGAATGGTTTTCACTCACTCAAGTGGTCCCTTTATCAGCGACACTTAAAGCTTTGGGCCGGTATTGAAAAGGCAGAACTGGAACGGCTTCAGAACAATATAGACAGCATCGAGGCATTGACCATCATAGCAGGAAACTTGCCAGTCAAGTAACATTCACCGGAGCACCTCCGGAACCCCATAGCCCACCAGCTGCTAAAAATGTCTGCCTTTGCTTTTAATACTCTCTCTGCCTCCTCCCCGAGGCAGAGAGTAGCTCGTAGTTATTTATACAGCTCACAACAGGGCCATAAGATACTCCGCTTCTCGTTTACCGATGATCCTGATCTGTCAGCTCTCTTACCGGATGCTGTACGAGCGTAACGGCTTATTATTGATAGTTCTCTCATATCAAACCTCATAAAGATTTATGCTGCCACTTAGTAACAGCCTAAAGGTTGTACTCTCTATTTAACAGCTTTTAGGCTGTTAATTTGATATTACAGCTTTTAGGGTGTATGTTTAGAAAACAGCGTACAAGGTGTATCAGAGGAACTACTGAGGCCAGCTTATGATCAATAATGATTACCCGTTAAACACGCTCAACCAGTTGCGTCCCTTGCTCATTGGTTTTCGCAAGGCGAATGGCCTGACGCAAAAAGACCTGTCCGAAAGGTTAGGGGTCACTCAACAGACATACTCACGTCTGGAAGCCAACCCTGCCAGTGCGAGCATTGAACGGCTATTCAAGGTGTTTTCTATCCTGGGCGTAAAAATCAGCTTCTCCTCGACAACCGCCTCTTCAGAGGGGAAGCAGACGGAAGAAATGCTTAAATCAAACTCACCTGCACGACAGGAGAAATGGTAACGATATGAGCCGGAAACAGCAGCGTCTGGCAATCTGGATGAACGGAATCAAAGTCGGATACTGGGAAAAAAGTAAAGGGGTAGACAGCTTACAATACCTTCCTGACTGGAGTGCAGACGAACAGGGAAGGCCGCTGTCATTGTCCCTTCCTTTTACTCCCGGGAACCAGGTCTGGCGTGGAAATGTGGTACGTGACTATTTTGATAATTTACTCCCGGACAGCGAAGGCATACGCAGACGTCTGGCAATGCGTTACAAGGCCGATAGCCTGGAGCCTTTTGATCTTCTGACGGAGCTGGGAAAAGACTGCGTGGGCGCGATACAGCTGCTTCATGACGGAGATGAACCCACAGATTTATATTCCGTGAAGTATCACCCGCTTACTGAATCAGAAATTGCGGCAACTTTGCGTAATACCACGGAGACATTGCTACCGGGCAGGCCAGAAGATAACGACGACTTACGTTTATCTATTGCCGGTGCTCAGGAGAAAACAGCCCTACTGTGGCATGAAGATCGGTGGTGTATGCCGGAGGGTAATACACCAACGACGCATATATTCAAGCTACCGCTCGGACTTGTGGGGAACATGAAAGCCGACATGCGCTCGTCGGTTGAAAATGAATGGCTCTGCTCGGTACTTCTCGAACAGTACGGGCTCCCCGTGGCAAGAACGCAGATTGCTCACTTTGAAGATCAGAAAGCGCTGGTGGTAGAACGTTTTGACCGAAAATGGTCAGGAAACGGACAATGGATCATTCGTTTACCCCAGGAGGATATGTGTCAGGCCCTGGGCATTTCGCCATTACGAAAATATCAGGCGGACGGCGGGCCAGGTATATCGGAAATTATGGAAGTTCTGAGTAATTCAGACCGTGCTGAGCGTGACAAAGCGCAGTTTTTTATGACGCAGATAGTTTTCTGGATGATGGCCGCAACAGATGGCCACGCTAAAAATTTCAGTATTTCTATTGGGCCACAGGGACGTTATCACCTTACACCACTCTATGATGTGTTGTCGGCATGGCCGGTGATCGGTCATGGGAACAATCAGATATCCTGGCAGAAGTGCAAACTGGCGATGGCCGTACGTGGCAGTAGCAACTATTACCAGATATATCGAATACAACGACGCCACTGGATCAGGCATGGTGAGATAACCGGCCTGAGTAAACAGCAGACAGAGGCGATGATAGAGGAAATCATCGCCAGAACCCCGGGTGTCATTGAACGTGTTAGCGGGCTTCTTCCGGACCAGTTCCCCCAGCAGCTTGCGGAAAGTATTTTTGATGGAATGAGGCAGCAATGCAGGCGCCTGGCTGAGAAATGACAGCCGCAATTTATAGTGTGCATGTTTTCAGAATAGCTGATGTAAGCGTGAGGATTCAGTATGACTGAAGAACAAAAAAGAATAGAGCGGGCTATTGAGTTGGCTTGTCGTTACGGCGGAACCGATGAAATGCATCATCTGCAATGGGTCGTGGATCAGATGGTAAGAGAACTTGCTGGAGAACGTTATGCACAGATTGTAGCAGATGCCACCAGCGGAGAAGATGGGCCTGATACTTACAAATGGAGTGTTGGGATCGCGCCTTAGCATCTGTCAGTCTGGGGATGAAAACGTACTTAACATCCAGCGAATTCCCAGACTTCACATTAAGACTAGAGTAACGGCCGCAATCACGTGAGAGAAAAAAATGGCAATTTTAGCAATCATTGCAGTTATCGCCCTGGGTGGGTACGCCTGCGGGTTTATTAAAGCCCGTGAGCTGAGCGCTTTGCGTAAAGAAATGAAACTATACGTGGATCGCATGGAAGCGGCGGAGCTGGACTTACACGCAATCAGAAGTGTAGCGGAGCACCGGTTGCACGGTGCAGGTAAACAGTTTGCCGACCTTTACAGCCGTATCGACGGTGCAACTGTGACGCTGACACCCGAAGATCAGCTGTTACTGGCAACGATGCCATTTAATATTCAGGATGTAGAAGACATCGTAAACGAGCGCGGTCCAAAGACAATTAGCGGCCGTCCATTCTGGGAAGTTGAGCCAGGCCCGCATGACTATGAATATGGCCCGCAATATCCGTATTTCCCAGACCAGCGCTAGGAAGAGATCAAGATGAGAGAGCCAAGACCCCGCCATACCTTGCAGGTCATTCGAGTGCCTTCTCTGGAGGTTCAGGATCTGGGGCTGACCAGCTTTGATAGCTGGCTTGACGAGAACGGTTATGACAAAACGAATGCCAGAAATAACCGTACCATCTGGGCGAGAGAAGGCGGATGGCATCTGAAACGTTGCAGAAATCTGGAAACTGGCACGGACGATTTCTGGTTTATCGCTTTCGATGGTAAAGGCGGAAAGATATACCCGCTGAAAACCCAAAGAGACTACCGGGCTGCATATCGTAAGCTGGAAGCAGAAGGTTATGCACCTGCGGTCATCGAGCAAATGACCACAGGCGCAGCATATAACCTGGCCTATCCACGTTCCACCCTAAAACAAGCTGAGACGGCCACCAGCGAACCAAAGCGGAAACCTGACGTAGATGGGGTCGTCTCAGAAAACGGAATCTATGGTCACTCCCGTTTTTGCAACACCGATTTTGACGACAAGTTGGCTTGCTTGAATCTATCCGGCGTCTGAATGGGATTTTATTCCCGCGCCTTGATGAGTTCCGCGCCTGATGAACCTCCAGAAAATATACGGCTTCAATGAGCCTTTCCGTTTTACAGGTTCCTCAACAGGCCGGTGGGCCGTTAGTATCATCAATATCAGTATTCGCAAAACCAGATCAGTAATTCTTTAAACCGGTGTATTTCTGCCGTTATGCTACATAAGTTTGCTGTCGTGCCGTTAGGGCCCAGGCTATTCTGGCCAGCTTGTTTGCCAGAGCACAAGTGACGACAAAGTTGCTTTTCCGGCACAGTAAATCCCTGACCCAATCGGCCAATTTGCCAGACTGGTGTTCCAGTTTTTGTATGAATACCCTGGCACATTGAACCAACAAAGTTCGGATCTTTTTATTACCTCGCTTACTAATTCCCAGCAATGTCGTCCTACCTCCCGTGCTGTACTGCCGAGGTACAAGCCCTGTTGCCGCCGCAAAGTCACGGCTGCTGGCGTACTGCTTCCCGTCGCCAATCTCAGTTGAAATAGTACTCGCTGTCAGTGTTCCGACGCAGGGAATGCTCAGCAAGCGCTGTCCAACCTCATCTTCGTCCAACTTTCGTTTCAACTGGGATTCCAAATCTTTAATCTGCTCAACAAGATAGTGATAATGCTGTTGTAATTTCAGCAATAACTGGCTGAGGTAAAGAGGCAAACTATTATCCTCAAGAATGGTACTCAGTCGGCTAATAACGGCAGCTCCTCGGGGAACGCTAATGCCAAATTCCAGCAGAAAAGCATGCATTTGATTGGTTGTTTTTACCTTATCCTGGGCTTTGTTGAATAAATAAGATTTCGTGCGAACGACCCTGTAGCTGGCTGGATTTTCAGGCAATACGCACGCTTTCTGGCATCCCGGCCTTTGTCATCCTGTTCAACGCACGCACCATGGCCATAGCTTCCGATACCTGACCATCGTAGTCACGCAGCGTCAGTGAATCTCCCAACAACTGCTTCATTCTGTACATTGCCGTTTCCGCTATCGAGCGACGGTTATATTCCGTTGTCCATTTCCACCGTGCATTGCTTCCGCTCAGCCGCTGATTAGCAACGGCACGGTTGCGGTCTGCGTACTCACCGGGCCAGTAACCTGCTCCTTTTCGGGGAGGAATAAGCGCGCTGATTTTTTTGCGGCGCAGTTCATCGTGACAGAGCCGGGTATCGTAAGCCCCGTCTGCCGCGGCTGCCCTGATTTTTCTGTGAGTCTGCCGGATAAGGCCCGGGAAGGCTTCTGAGTCCGTGACGTTATTCAGCGACAGGTCTGCACAGACAACTTCATGTGTGTTGCTGTCAACAGCAAGATGCAACTTTCGCCAGATACGACGGCGCTCTTTGCCGTGCTTTCTGACTTTCCATTCGCCTTCACCAAAGACCTTCAGCCCGGTGGAATCAATCACCAGGTGTGCGATTTCACCCCGGGTGGACGTTTTGAAACTGACATTAACCGACTTTGCCCGCTTACTGACACTGGTGTAATCCGGGCAGCGCAACGGAACGTTCATCAGGGCAAAAATGGAATCAATAAAACCCTGCGCAGCCCGCAGGGTCAGCCGGAATACGCGTTTAATCACCAGAACGGTGGTGATGGCGAGATCAGAATAGCGCTGGGGCCTTCCTCGTGATGAAGGCGTTGCCGACTCATACCAGGCCTGAATGGCCTCATCATCCAGCCAGAAAGTGAGGGAGCCACGGTTGATGAGAGCTTTGTTGTAGGTGGACCAGTTGGTGATTCTGAACTTTTGCTTTGCCACGGAATGGTCTGTGTTGTCGGGAGGATGCGTGATCTGATCCTTCAACTCAGCAAAAGTTCGATTTATTCAACAAAGCCCTTATCCTGAACCAGGGATTCACGGACACGATGCAGAGCCCGCATTGCCTGCTGAGATTCCGTTCTGGGCTGCACAAAACGCATAGACGGACGCGATGCAGCTTCACAAATAGCTTCGGCGTCGACAAAGTCGTTTTTATTGCTTTTAACGAACGGGCGGACAAATTGTGGTGATATCAGCTTTGGGGAATGCCCCAACTCTTCCAACTTGCGTGCCATAAAGTGAGAACCGCCACAGGCTTCCATTGCGATGGTTGTAGCGGGGCATGTCGCCAAAAATTCGATCAACTTTGGCCGGGTAAATTTTTTACGGTAAACAGCCTTCCCGCGACGATCCTGGCAATGAATATGGAAAGAGTTTTTACCCAGATCGATACCAATGAGCGCAATGTTTTCCATGATAGTTCTCCGAATGAAAGCCTGTCCTCAGCATAGTACCGGGAAGGAGGGAGTGACCATCTCATTAAATAAAGCACGCTAAGCCCTTACTTACCCAGATGTTTGACTGTTCGTGGCACTTTCACCATGGCAATTGCCCAACCCTTGCAAAATGCCGCACGCCTCTACAGATCGAGAGCCAGAACACTTCTCGCGCAAATCAACCAAGTGCCGTTTTAACTGCAACAGCGCGGACACACGCATTTCCACCTGTTGAATATGGGCCTCCAGCAGCGTGATGACCTCCCCACAGTCCTGCATCGGGTTGTCTCGCAGACCCAGCAATGCGCGAATCTCGCTCAACGTCATGTCGAGCGAACGGCAATGACGGATGAATTGCAAGCGCTCAATGTGCGCCTCACCGTACAACCGAAAGTTGCCACCGCTTCGCGCTGGCTTTGGCAGTAGCCCTTCCTTCTCGTAGTAGCGGATGGTCACGACCTCGCACCCAGAGCGCTTGGCGAGGTCGCCAATTCTGATTTCCATGCATCAATCTCCAATTATCACTTGACTCTATAGTGACTATAGAGATTTTAATGGAGGCTGAATAGAAGATTTTCAGGAGTTACTCATGAGCGAATGCGCTTCAAAGGGGTGTGGCTGCACGACTGAGCCGATCATCCAACCCACGGCACCGGCCCCGCTGGCAACCGGATCGGCTCAAGCGGTGTACCGCATCGAGAACATGGATTGCCCGACCGAAGAGGCGCTGATCCGAAGCAAACTGGCCGGTCTGGCGGGGGTGGCGGGTCTTGAATTCAACCTGATGCAACGTACCTTGACCGTGCGACACGAATTGCCTTCGTTGTCTCCCGTCGAGCAGGCGCTGAAGGCCATCGGCATGCAAGCTGTGCGCATGGATCAGGCGTCGGCCGAGCAGACGACCAAGCTGTCCATTGCCAAGATGGATTGCCCGACCGAAGAGACGTTGATCCGCAACAAGCTCGGCACCGTGGCCGGTGTTGCTGATCTCGATTTCAACCTGATGCAGCGCACGCTGTCGGTACGCCATGCGAACCAGGTTCTGCCAGACGTGCTCGTGGCACTGCAAGCGCTTGGATTCGAGGCGCAGGTCGTGGACACGGCAGAGGTCGCATCTCCATCCGCCGCCCCTGTGACCACGCCGACCAACTGGTGGCCGCTGGGCATCTCCTTGGTCACTGCATCGGCGGCCGAGGCGGTCTACTGGCTCCACAACGGCAATCACTGGTCGGTTGTCGTTCTGGCGCTTGTCGCGGTCTTCACGGGTGGCCTCTCCACCTACAAGAAGGGGTGGATCGCGCTCAAGAACCGTAATCTCAACATGAACGCCCTCATGTCGATTGCGGTCACGGGTGCCATGTTGATCGGCCACTGGCCCGAAGCGGCAATGGTGATGGTACTGTTCGCGCTGGCCGAGGTAATCGAAGCCAAATCGCTGGATCGCGCTCGTAACGCTATCCGTGGCCTGCTCGACCTGACCCCGGAACAGGCCACGGTACAGCAGGCTGACGGCACATGGCGCGAGGTGGGCGCCAAGCAAATCACCATCGGCGCCCGCGTCCGGGTCAAACCAGGTGAGCGCATCGCCCTTGATGGTGAGGTGCTGGAAGGCCGCTCTGCCGTCAACCAAGCCCCGATCACGGGTGAAAGCCTCCCGGTCGAAAAATCCCCCGGTGATTCGGTGTTCGCTGGCACGATCAACGAATCCGGCTCGTTCGAGTACCGCGTCACCGCCTTGGCCAACAACTCCACTTTGGCCCGGATCATTCACGCGGTAGAGGCTGCGCAAGGTAGTCGTGCGCCGACTCAGCGTTTTGTCGATCAGTTCGCCCGCTGGTACACCCCCGTTGTATTCGGCGTTGCCATCGCCGTCGCGTTGTTGCCGCCGCTGTTCATGGGTGCGGCATGGCTCGACTGGATCTACCGTGCATTGGTTCTGCTGGTGGTCGCCTGCCCGTGCGCACTGGTGATCTCTACACCGGTCAGCATCGTCAGCGGCCTGGCCGCCGCCGCCCGCCACGGCATTCTCATCAAAGGTGGCGTCTATCTGGAAGAAGGCCGCAAGCTGCGCTGGCTGGCTCTGGACAAGACCGGCACGATCACGCACGGCAAGCCCGCACAGACCGACTTTGTCACATGGGGCAATGCACTCGCCTCGGACAGCCGCAGCATCGCTGCCAGTCTGGCGGCCCGCTCGGACCATCCTGTATCCAAGGCGGTGGCACAGGCCGCGCAGACGGACGGGGTTGCCTTGCTCGACGTGGCCGAATTCAACGCGCTGCCCGGTCGGGGTGTGCAAGGCCAAATCAACGGTGCGACCTACCATCTGGGCAACCACCGGATGCTCGAAGAGCTGGGGCAGTGCACACCAGAGCTGGAGCAGCGCATCGCTGCGCTGGAAACCGCTGGCAAGACCGTCGTGATGCTGGTGGGCGCAAAAGGGGTACATGGCTTATTCGCCGTTGCGGACACCATCAAGGACAGCAGCAAGAGAGCCATCGCCGAGCTGCATGCTCTGGGCATCAACACCGTGATGTTGACCGGCGATAACCCCCACACGGCACAGGCCATCGCCGCACAAGCCGGCATTGACCGCGCGCAAGGCAACCAACTGCCCGACGACAAACTGCGCGAAGTGGAGCAATTGTCCAGAAACGGCAAGGTTGGCATGGTCGGTGATGGCATCAACGACGCACCGGCCTTGGCGCGTGCGGACATTGGCTTTGCAATGGGAGCGGCGGGCACAGATACCGCTATTGAAACCGCCGACGTGGCCCTGATGGACGATGACCTGCGCAAGATTCCGACCTTCGTGCGCCTGTCGCGTGCGACAGCACAGGTGCTGATGCAAAACATTGTGCTGGCCCTTGGCATCAAGGCGGTATTTTTGGTGCTCACCTTCACGGGTCACGCGACCATGTGGATGGCTGTGTTCGCCGATATGGGTGCCAGCTTGCTTGTTGTCGGCAACGGCTTGAGGTTGTTGCGCCGATGAGCTGGAAACTCTTTCTCTATGACTGGGGTGGCCTGAACATCGCGTTGTTTCAAGCCATCAACACAGGCACGCCCGCCACGCTGAAACCACTGGCATGGTTCTTTGGCCTCGTGGGAAGTTACTGGACAGCGCCGCTGATGCTGTTGGGTCTGTGGTGGTGGTCGAAATCGGCTACAAACCCGGCGCGTGGTACGGCCGTTCGGCATCGCCTTATTGGTTTTAGCGCGGCCTTCTTGCTGGCGTTATTGGTCGCCACCGCCTTGAAGCTATGGTTCGACTTTCCACGCCCGCCTGCCGTCCTTGGCGACCTGGCGCGCGTCATCGGGGACAAAGAGCTTCACTACAGCCTGCCCAGCGGGCATGCCACCTATGCCGCGATGGTGGTCGGTGCGCTCTGGCCTTTGATGGGCCGCCGTGGTCGTCTCAGTTTAATGCTGTACGCCACATTGGTCGGCTGGTCGCGCATCGCGGCCGGAATGCACTTTCCGGCCGATGTGTTGGCGGGGTGGACGCTGGGATGGAGCTGCACGGCACTCGCCGGGTGGTTGCTGCCGTTGGCCGCCCCTGTGTGGCAATCGGCCCGCCGCACATCGGCTTGGGTCTGGTTCACCGTGGCCGCCAGTGCTGTCATGACCGATCAGCTCACGAAGTTCGCCATCATCCGCACGTTTGCCTACGGTGAGCAAGTCGAAATCACCCCGTTTTTCAACCTCGTTCATGTCCTGAATCCGGGTGCGGCATTCAGCTTTTTGGCGAACGCTGGTGGCTGGCAACGTTACTTTTTCATCACGCTGGGTCTGGCTGTTTCTGCTTGGCTGGGGCGCATGCTGTGCCAGCAACGGCCACGTCTCGAAGCGATGGGCTACAGCCTGATCCTCGGCGGTGCGCTGGGCAATGTCGCGGATCGTGTGCTGCGTGGACAGGTTGTTGATTTCCTTGACTTCCATTGGCGACTTGCGCACTGGCCCGCCTTCAACCTCGCTGATGTGGCGATAACTATCGGAGCGCTCTGCCTGTTCTTGACGGTTGTACCGAAAAGCAGTAAAGGCACAGAGGCCGAGGTGTCCGGTTAAGCTATGCCTCAATCTGACGGCTGCGAACCGCCAGGGACAGGCGCAATGTCAGATTCTGTCGCGGCCTTGGCGCGTGCCTGGAAGCGTTCATAGCAATCCAGCCCGCAGAAATGTTCGACGTATTCCGCGCCTTCCGGGGTGAAGGCGGCATCGAGCGGAATTTCTTTGCAGCATACGCAGCAGGTGGTGCAACTGGCAGTGTTCGGGGCGTTTGCGTTCATGGTGGTACTCCTCCAGATTGGTAGCGAAGCTCAAAGCTGCCCACTCTCGGCTGGCTGGGAAGCGGTCATGATCTTCCCTTGAAGGCCCGCAGCAGCCGCGTCACAGACAGGACAAACAAGCCGGTCAGCGTGAGGGCTGCAATACCCCAGTGCTCCCCGATGAACGCGCCGGCCGTCGTGCCGGCTAGCACAATGGCGAGAATCGGCAAATGGCAGGGACAGGTGAGCACGGCCAGCGCGCCCCACAAGTAGCCGGTGATCGGTTTGTGCGTCTCAGACGGCAAGTGCTCTGGGCTGTTCATGGCAGACTCTCCGCGTGCTGTGCCGGTTCGGTTGGCATGGCGGCCAGTTGCATTTCGAGGCTGGCCAGGGCCTCGCGCCGACGCTCGACGAGTTGCCGCAACACGGCAAGCTGCGCAGACGCACCGTCACCGTCCGCAGCATCCAGCGCCCGGCACAGCCGCGCCAGTGCGTCCAGGCCGATACCCGCTTCGAAGGCAGCCCGTACAAAGCGCAGCCGTTGCAACGCGGTGTCATCGAACAAGCCGTAGCCGCCCGTGGTGTACGCGACCGGCCGTAGCAATCCGCGCAGCAGGTAGTCGCGCACGATATGCACGCTCACCCCGGCATCAAGGGCCAGCCGGGACACTGTGTAGGCGCTCATTGAACACCTCCTTTTCCTCATCCGGCGCAGCACGAAAGCTGCTTCACGTCCTTGCTGAAGGTCTGCGCCGCGAGCTTCAGCCCTTCGACCATGGTCAGGTAGGGGAACAATTGGTCGGCCAGTTCCTGCACGGTCATACGGTTGCGAATGGCGAGCACCGCCGTCTGGATCAGTTCACCCGCTTCCGGGGCCACCGCTTGCACGCCGATGAGCCGTCCGCTACCTTCCTCGATGACCAGCTTGATGAAGCCGCGTGTGTCGAAGTTGGCAAGCGCACGCGGCACGTTATCCAGTGTTAGCAGGCGACTGTCGGTCTCGATCCCGTCGTGATGTGCTTCCGCCTCGCTGTAGCCCACGGTGGCGACCTGCGGGTCGGTGAACACCACGGCCGGCATTGCGGTCAGGTCCAGGGCCGCATCGCCGCCAGTCATGTTGATCGCCGCACGAGTGCCGGCCGCTGCCGCCACATAGACGAACTGCGGCTGGTCGGTGCAGTCGCCGGCCGCGTAGATGTTCGGGCTACTGGTGCGCATGCCCTTGTCGATGACGATGGCCCCCTGCGCATTGACGGCTACCCCCGCCGCTTCCAATGCCAGGCTGCGCGTGTTCGGTGTCCGGCCGGTGGCGACCAGCAGCTTGTCGGCGCGCAATTCACCGTGCGTGGTGGTCAGCACGAATTCACCGTCCATATGGGCGACCTGGCTGGCTTGCGTGTGCTCCAGCACCTCGATGCCCTCGGCACGGAAAGCGGCTGTCACCGCCTCGCCGATGGCCGGGTCTTCACGGAAGAACAAGGTATTGCGCGCCAGGGCCGTGACCTTGCTGCCCAGCCGGGCAAAGGCTTGCGCCAGCTCCAGCGCCACCACCGACGAGCCGATTACGGCAAGGCGTTCGGGAATGGTGTCGCTCGCCAGGGCCTCGGTGGAAGTCCAGTAGGGTGACTCTTTCAAGCCCGGAATCGGCGGGACCGCCGGGCTGGCACCCGTGGCGACCAGGCAGCGGTCGAACATCACGACGCGCTCGCCACCCTCGTTCAAACTAACGATAAGGCTCTGGTCGTCCTTGAAACGCGCTTCACCGTGCAGAACGGTGATGGCTGAATTGCCGTCCAGGATGCCTTCGTACTTGGCATGACGGAGTTCTTCGACACGGGCCTGCTGCTGGGCCAGCAGCCGCTCGCGCAAGATCGTCGGCGGTGTGGGTGGCATGCCGCCGTCGAATGGGCTTTCCCGGCGCAGATGGGCGATGTGGGCGGCGCGGATCATGATCTTGGACGGCACACAACCGACGTTGACGCAGGTGCCGCCGATGGTGCCGCGCTCAATCAGCGTGACCTGCGCGCCTTGCTCGACGGCCTTCAGTGCTGCCGCCATCGCGGCTCCACCGCTACCAATGACGACGACCTGCAACGGGCTTTCGTTGCCACTGGGCTTATCAGCGGCCCCTATCCAGCCGCGCATCTTGTCGAGCAGGCCGGCGCGGTTGTCCGTCGGTGGCGCATCGGCAAGCGTTGCCTCGTAGCCCAGTCCGGCCACGGCGGTAGTCAGCGCATCCGATGACGTGCCCGCCTCAATGGCGAGTTGCGCTGTGCCCTTCGGATAGGACACCAGCGCCGATTGCACGCCGGGCACTTTCTCCAAGGCTTCCTTGACGTGAGCCGCGCACGAGTCGCAGGTCATCCCGGTGATTTTCAGGGTGGTCATGTATTTTTCCTTTTCTGTGGTGGCTACGGCTGTTGCCGTCAGCCACGTTGTTCTGGCAATTCACAGCTGTCCGGCCCGCAGCGGCGATGTGCTGGCGAGATGAAATCCCAGACCGACACCCCAACCATCAAGGCCAGGCCGACATAGAGCAGTCCACCGCTCTGCCAGCCGTAAGCCCGCATTAAAAACACCGCTGCCAGCACCAAGATCGGGCCTATCGTGCCGAGCGCCGTGCGTCGCCACTGTCGATGATTGAGCCAAGCGATAGCATTGGCGAGTAACGCGATGCCGGCGAACATCGGCAGCAGGATGCCAATGAATAGCCCCTCGTACTGGCTCAAGAAGCCCAGTCCGATGGCCGCGCCAAAGCTGGCGATGGCAGGAAAACAGGCGGCGCAGCCCATCGCGGAAACGACGCTGCCGAGCGCGCCGGTTTTGCCAGCGATGCGCGTGATGAGTCCCATGTGTCGCTCCCGAGTTCGGTTAACGGATCAGCGTTTGAGGCTGGACGGATAGCCCGCGTCCTCGGTCGCCTTGGTCAACTTCTGGACGTTGGTCTTGGCATCGTCGAAGGTGACGACGGCCTGGCGCTTGTCGAAACTTACGTCGGTCTTGCTCACGCCCTCAACCTTGGAAAGCGCGTGCTTGACAGTGATCGGGCAAGAGGCGCAGGTCATGCCAGGCACGGACAGCGTGACGGTCTGGGTGGCGGCCCACACGGGGGCAACAACGGCAGCGAGGGCGAGGGCGGCAAACAGTTTTTTCATGATGAACTCCTGTGATTAATAGAAAAATGGCATGACGTAGGGAAATCCGAGCGAGACCAGGACCAGCGCGGCCACGATCCAGAAAATGAGCTTGTAAGTAGCTCGCACTTGGGGAATCGCGCAGACCTCACCCGGTTTGCAGGCTTGCGCCGGGCGGTAGATGCGCCGCCAGGCGAAAAACAGCGCGACCAGCGCTGCGCCGATGAAGATCGGGCGATAGGGTTCCAGCACCGTCAGGTTGCCGATCCATGCCCCGCTGAACCCCAAGGCGATCAAAACCAGCGGCCCCAGGCAGCAGGCCGACGCAAGAATGGCGGCCAGCCCACCGGCGAAGAGCGCGCCGCGCCCGTTTTGTGGTTCAGACTTTTGTGGTTCAGACATACGCTTGTCCTTTCAAATTTGGTTTGGATAGCTTAAGCTTACTTCCGTAGTTATGTACGGAGTCAAGCGATATGCAAATTAATTTTGAGAATCTGACCATTGGCGTTTTTGCCAAGGCGGCCGGGGTCAATGTGGAGACCATCCGGTTCTACCAGCGCAAGGGCCTGCTGCCGGAGCCAGACAAGCCCTATGGCAGCATTCGCCGCTATGGCGAGGCGGATGTAACACGAGTGCGGTTCGTGAAATCGGCCCAGCGGCTGGGCTTTAGCCTGGACGAAATCGCCGAGCTACTGCGGCTGGAGGATGGCACCCATTGCGAGGAAGCCAGCGGCCTGGCCGAGCACAAGCTCAAGGATGTGCGCGAGAAGATGGCCGACTTGGCACGCATGGAGGCCGTGCTGTCTGAACTGGTGTGCGCCTGCCATGCGCGGAAAGGGAACGTTTCCTGCCCGCTGATTGCGTCACTGCAAGACGGAACGAAGCTCGCTGCATCGGCGCGGGGGAGTCACGGGGTGACTACGCCTTAGCGTGCTTTATTTTCCGAATTCTGAGACGACCCCTAGATATCCAGGGTGAGCACTGCGAGCGCGTAGTGACGCAACGTAGTGGCGTGGCACAGGGTAAATTTAAAGCTCTGCTCATCGAGAATTTCGCGGGCCGTTGTGCGGTAACCGGTTGGGTTAATGGCGGTGTCCTGGATGCGGCACACATTGAACATGGAACCCGGTACAATCCGTCTAATGGCATCCTGATGACTCCAACAATGCATGCTCTGTTTGATGCCGATCTTATGGGCATAGATCCGGCCACCCTGACCGTTCATTTTAAGCCAGGCATTGAGCTGGGCGAGCTGTTTGAAGGCCGTAAAATCACACCGCTGGTGTACGATCTGGACTTAGAGCGGCTGGCCGTACGCTGGGCAGGATACCAGGGCCTGGCTCATGAACAATGATGGGTTACAGCCGGGATGTGTGAAAACCCGTCAGTGAAACCTGCATGCGCCATACCTTTAAATTTAAACTCAAGAGCCAGGCTCAAGATAAAACCGAAATGAAAAGGTAAAATCCGGTGCACCAGATCTCTTAGGTTTAATACCTGAGCCGGTATACTGGCAGGCGCAGGCATGTGGGTATTATCCAGTCCATACATCTCCACACAGTGTTAACCGCAACATTTAAAGTTCAATAAGGACGGTTTCAATTTTATGTATAAAACAGCATTAGTGATGATTATCGGGATCCTCGGATGCAGTAAAGCATTTGCAGCCACTGAATTACAGCTCCAGCAAAAACGCGTTATGCAGTTCTGTGCCAACGCCAGTCTTCCATTGTTAGTTGCGGGTACAACGTACGCGAATACGTCTGACAACGGGCGACCAGAAAAAGAAAGATTGGCAATCCTGAAAAATTCAGTTGCAAGCTCGACAGCTTATAAAATGGCATCTCCCGGAGTTCAGATTGCCATGATGAGCGTGGTGGAAGATATTGCCGATCCGAAAGAATTAGCTCTACATCAAAAAGAAGTTAGACGTCTTGGGGCTAGTTATCTTTCCGACAGCGGTGTTTCATGGGCTTCAAAAACTGTTTCACCATTTACAGCCTGGTGTAACTTTAACCGTTTAGAAAGTTAAGGCTGGCAAGGCGGTTCCTGTTCAGGAAAGTTACTTTCCGTGCGGGGACCGTAAGATACAGATAAAGCTTAAGGCCTTTGAATTTCTGGAAAGCATTTGAAAATTTCATTGCGCTTGTCTGATATGAAACAGCCCCTGCATTTCTGCAAAGGCTGAAAGAGTGTGTACGGACTTTGGAAGGAGTGATGATATACGCCTGAGCCATCCCATCACCGCAGACAGGGTAATTAACCCTGACTAAAGCTTTCACCTATTCCGTCGCTCGCAAGCGGCTTTCGCACACTAACGAAGGTATGGCCTTTCGTCGGTGTTAAATTTTTCAAACTTTGCTTACTTTGTCAAGGAAGGTGACCGCAGTAGTAGGCACAACTACTTTAATCTGTATGAATAATAAGGTAGAACCGGCCAGTGAATGAATGCTTTCCCTGAAATCAGGCGGACAACCTTCAGGAATATTGATAGCAAGACTGAATCTCTCGCTGCGGCGATAAACATTTCGCCATAACCCTGAACGAGAGTGGTTCATCCATCATATACAGGAGCGTTACATGCGCAAATTTAAGTACATAATCTGTCACCAGTGCGAAGGCCACGGGACCATGGAAAACCCGGCCTTTGAAAATGGATTCACCCAATCAGAAATGGCTGAGTGGGAGCCAGAAATGCGTGAAAAGTATTTTGCCGGAGCATTTGATGTTCGCTGTGACGTTTGTGCCGGTGACGGTAAGCTCAGCGTACCAAACGTAGCGGCTATGTCTTTTTCAGAACGACGGGTTCTGGCAGCACGGCGGCGTGATGAGCGTCTTCAGGCTGCTGATGAACGGCTGTCCCGCCAGGAACGAGCAATGGGGTACTGAGGTGTTACAGCAAAGATGAAAATGACGAAGCCAAAACCGGTAAGCCGGATGAAAAGACCGTTTATTAGTGAGCTTGCAGAGCTGGGTTTATCGGGTGAAATTCTTTCAATTCGAACTGACGGCATGCAGGGGACGCTCATACCCGATCTTACCGCAGGGGTGAGTGAAGCAGGCCGTGTGAAAACCGGCAACTGGGTAATCTCTGACAAGAGAACCTTCGACCATGTCGTTCTGTGTGTTGATAGACAAGATGAGAACCATGATGTGTACGTAGGTAAATTCATCCAGTTACATGTAGCCGCTAATAAGAGCCTTAAGATCGTCGAAATGGGCGATGTGAAACTGGTGGCCATAACCAGCTCGATTCCTACCACTTTTAATGGTGGGATAAAGAGATACAAAGGGGTTACGTATGTGTCACTTTCCCAAACAGCTCAAACCACTATCGACTTCCCGAAGCGTATCTACAAAGAGGGCCAGGAATGTACTTCTGTCACCAGTCCTGACCAAGGTCCTTTCGCCCGGGATGTTAGGTTGAATTGCTACGGGCGATGTGTTGTCACCGGCGTAAGGTCCCCCTGGCGTACTGAGGCCGCGCACTTAACGCCACGTCATGAAGAAGGCATTCCCGACGTAACGAACGGAATTTTACTTCGCCGTGATATCCATACACTGTTCGACAATGACCATTGCGCCATAAACCCTGACACTATGAAAATTTACTTCAGCCGGGAGGCCCGGGAGTTGGATGATGATCTCCTGAAATGGCATGGGAATGAGATAGAGACGACACGCATGCAGGTTCCGGTTAACATCGAAAACCTTCGGATACGATGGCAAAAATTTAAGGCTAAGGATCGTCAGCGTAAATAAAGCCATAAGCTGAACCACGGCGAGGATTAGTCTTGTTCACTAAATGACAGCGAGAGATTAAATGCAAACCCAAAAAGATATTACAGTTGGCCAGATCTGGGAAGAAGTGGATCCAAGACTGATCCGGAAAGTGCGAGTTGTTGAGGTGGCCTCGTTAGAAGGGCCCAAAGGCATCCTAATCGAAAACGTGGAGTCTGGTCGTAAGAACTGGGCGTCGTCATCCCGCTTTAATGGAAAGCGTGGAGGGTATCGTCTTATTTCCTGAAGGTTTTGCCAATATGGGAAACTGAAGAGGTTGAAACCATCCCGGTGAGGGAGCATATCTGGTAAAGAAGAGTCTTTAAAAAGGTTTTACGCGACCTGGGATAATAAACGGGAAAACGATACCCAAAAAAAGAATACAGCGATGATAACGATAAGGAATGGTAAGGGCTTCAATATTTTGAGAAATGACCTGGCTTCCTTTGCATCTGCATTTCTAATCAAACTGTCCACATAGGGATCACAGCTCTTAGGTTCTGAATTTTTCATATGTTCTGTACCTGAAATTGATTCCGTATGAGAAAAGGCCACCGAAGTGGCCTCTATCAAAACTGGTGGCAAAAGTTAGATCAGGAAATCATCAAGACTTTTACCGGCTGCAATTTGTTCTGCCAGAGCTTTGGGGGTACGGCCCTGTCCAGTCCACGTTTTTGTTTCGCCATTTTCATCAGTAAATGAGTATTTGGCCGGGCGTGGTTCACGGCTTTTCTTGGTAGCCGTAGATTTGGCCTGGAATGAGCCAAGCAGCTCTTCCGGGTTGATACCATCTTCTTCCATTAACTTACGCAGGGCGTCAAGTTTCTCCTGACGAGCTTGCAGTTCGGCAGCTTTGGATGATTCTTCCTGACGACGCTCATCAACAATGACATTAAGCTTTTCGAGGATTTCCTCAAGTACTTCTAAAGGCAGCTCGCGGCCCTGGGCGCGAAGAGTACGAATATTGTTTAACGATTTGAGTGCTTCAGACATACGACCTCACTTTCTAATTCTTTGATAAGGATTTACTTAATCATAATACACTCTATAAGGAAAAAGATGCCAGCTTTATGTCTTCAGGTACAAAGATATCTTGCTAAGAATACTCCTTATCTTCCTTGTGCAGACTGTTTCGTGCTTTCGATGTTGTTCATGAGTCTTAAAATCTGCTCACTGTTTAGGGTACTCATGCTGTAAATCATCAAGAAGGAAGCGCAGAACAACATAAGCAATCGGAAAAGGAAACCATGCCAGTGACAGGCCATATATGGCGGAGATAAACATAGGGTAATTTAACTCACTTACAAAATTCGCTTCATTGTATTGTTGAATCGAAATGGCAGAAGCAAAAATTATAATTAAAGTAAGAAAAATCCACTCTAGCCATCTCTTTTTATAACAAGCATAAGCGAAAGCTGTAGGGTAAAAAATAAAGCAAAAAATTCCAGCTGCAATTACGTTCATAAAAGTAACTTTCCTGATAGCGCAGTTATTTTTCGAATGCAGCATCATGAACAACTGCCATAACATTGATGATTGGCTTTCTTTTTCTGAAGAACCTTCCGCGCGGCAAAGTTTCTCCCGCTTTGAGACGATAAAGCCAGAAAACATAAGCCGGAGGAACATTGCTGTCAAAAATATCTGAACAAGTTTGAACTGTGATGCCTACTGTATTGTCTTTCCTCATCTCTTTAAAAGTGCCTTGCAATGCAGCGGATAACGTCATTTTTAAGAAACCTTTTTCTGTTTGAACGGATAGACTTGACTTAGCTGGCTTGACTGTAATGTTTGCCACTAAAGATCCCTCGTTCTGAGGATGCAGGCACTACAAAGTTACCGTCAGGTCTAATCATACGAGTTTGGATGAAATTTTTGCCGGATTTGGTTTTTTCAACCTGGTGCTCGATCTTCCATTCTTCTTTGACGGGACCGGATGACAAATGAACTAGAACCGGTACTTTTTTACGTGTTCTATCCAGAACAATACAATTTGATTTATCCGTATCAACGCTTCCCTGAAGAGTATTCAAAGAGCAATTATCATATCCCTCAACCGGAACTG
Source organism: Citrobacter meridianamericanus (assembly GCF_041320245.1). Classification (NCBI taxonomy): domain Bacteria; kingdom Pseudomonadati; phylum Pseudomonadota; class Gammaproteobacteria; order Enterobacterales; family Enterobacteriaceae; genus Citrobacter; species Citrobacter meridianamericanus. The sequence continues at coordinate 20,402 of NZ_CP101037.1, forward strand.
CATTACCTTGGATATCAATTTTGAATCCTCCAGCTATTACAATTTCGGGTGCATTATCATTTAAAGTCTCGTCATAGGCAGCATCAACTACATCGCAAGCAGTAAGAGTAAGTGACGATGCCACAGCAAGACACAATAAAGAAAATCTGTTTTTGAGCATATTTGAGACCTTTTATAAAAATAAAATAACAGGAGAATTGTATCATTAACAGTCTAGTTCTAACGACTACCACTTTTAAGTATGTATTGAGCCAGTTTTATATTCAGGCACACCATATTGCACTCTAGCTCTTTCATCATCCTAGAAGAACTCTTAATTAAGTATTCTTCAAGTGGGCCAGCATATGCCCCTGATGTCACGATCGTTAGTTGCGTAAGAGGATGAGTCAAACTCTCAATGCCCTTCAGGATGTCATTCTGGACAGCAGCAATATAAACAGGCGAAGCCGCAATCAAATATTCATCATTCGGACTGGACTGCATTAACTGGCTTATAGTTGCGCAACGGTTATGCTTTCCTAGTGATTTTGTGATGGCTTTCCACCAGAGATCATGCCTGAATGGTACTTGATGAAATGTCGCCTCGTAAGAGGGCACCCGATCTCGACTATTTAAAAACCCCATCCCGGCAGAGATTATCCACAACTCCAGATTTCTGGTTGAGTTTAAAATTTCCTTTGCCGTAGACCAGTGATTACCTGAATACAAGGACAATGCCGGTACCGCCTGATTACTTCTGGCGTCGTCTACAATGTTACTCCAGGCATATGCTGCGTCGTCCGGGGTTTGTTTTGGATCTATGTCCAATGTCGGCCAGACGTGGCCCTGATGATTCTTGCCCTTTGTACAGGAAGTGATTAAGTGTACTGAGCGTTCAGAGAACATTATCTTCCTTACATACCCATAGAACAGCTTTCTAAGAACGGTGGGCTCGCCTGAAAATTACAAATCAGCCCCTTTCACGGCATCATTTTGATTCTTCGCGTCTGCCCCCAGTAAGATGACCGGTTTTCTGCATGACAGTGTTATTCCTAACAAACGCAACACAAAACCACGCCAGCCAGAGCAAATTTTTTCATTTGCTGCGTAAAGCCTATTGTTTTCTCTTTTAAGCTTCGCCCACTCGTTACAGAGGGTAACATCATCAAGCGCTGTTATATGCTTCGCCTCACCTTCGACGATAACGGTATGGATACCGTATGCTGTAAATCTCATACTATTTTCCAGAACCCAGTTGCGGTATTCGTTGAGTCCACCTTCGGAACCGGTAGCTCTGCGCCACATTTCAATTTGCTTGTGTGATGGGTCAAGTGTACTTGTCATTGAAGCCTCGTCTCAGCGATAACGCTTGAAATAGCCCGCTTTGGTCAAAATGAAATTAGCCATCTGACTGGCGATTTGATTGTATCTTACTCATAGTGCCCAACCTATAGGTTAAAAAGGGGCATTTTCGCTTTATAGCGTGTTCAACATCATCAATCATCCCAAGAAAGGCTGGCTTATTAGGGGTCTGACGCTCAGTGGAACGAAAACTCACGTTAAGGGATTTTGGTCATGAGATTATCAAAAAGGATCTTCACCTAGATCCTTTTAAATTAAAAATGAAGTTTTAAATCAATCTAAAGTATATATGAGTAAACTTGGTCTGACAGTTACCAATGCTTAATCAGTGAGGCACCTATCTCAGCGATCTGTCTATTTCGTTCATCCATAGTTGCCTGACTCCCCGTCGTGTAGATAACTACGATACGGGAGGGCTTACCATCTGGCCCCAGTGCTGCAATGATACCGCGAGACCCACGCTCACCGGCTCCAGATTTATCAGCAATAAACCAGCCAGCCGGAAGGGCCGAGCGCAGAAGTGGTCCTGCAACTTTATCCGCCTCCATCCAGTCTATTAATTGTTGCCGGGAAGCTAGAGTAAGTAGTTCGCCAGTTAATAGTTTGCGCAACGTTGTTGCCATTGCTGCAGGCATCGTGGTGTCACGCTCGTCGTTTGGTATGGCTTCATTCAGCTCCGGTTCCCAACGATCAAGGCGAGTTACATGATCCCCCATGTTGTGCAAAAAGCGGTTAGCTCCTTCGGTCCTCCGATCGTTGTCAGAAGTAAGTTGGCAGCAGTGTTATCACTCATGGTTATGGCAGCACTGCATAATTCTCTTACTGTCATGCCATCCGTAAGATGCTTTTCTGTGACTGGTGAGTACTCAACCAAGTCATTCTGAGAATAGTGTATGCGGCGACCGAGTTGCTCTTGCCCGGCGTCAACACGGGATAATACCGCACCACATAGCAGAACTTTAAAAGTGCTCATCATTGGAAAACGTTCTTCGGGGCGAAAACTCTCAAGGATCTTACCGCTGTTGAGATCCAGTTCGATGTAACCCACTCGTGCACCCAACTGATCTTCAGCATCTTTTACTTTCACCAGCGTTTCTGGGTGAGCAAAAACAGGAAGGCAAAATGCCGCAAAAAGGGAATAAGGGCGACACGAAAATGTTGAATACTCATACTCTTCCTTTTTCAATATTATTGAAGCATTTACCAGGGTTATTGTCTCATGAGCGGATACATATTTGAATGTATTTAGAAAAATAAACAAATAGGGGTTCCGCGCACATTTCCCCGAAAAGTGCCACCTGACGTCTAAGAAACCATTATTATCATGACATTAACCTATAAAAATAGGCGTATCACGAGGCCCTTTCGTCTTCAAGAATTTTATAAACCGTGGAGCGGGCAATACTGAGCTGATGAGCAATTTCCGTTGCACCAGTGCCCTTCTGATGAAGCGTCAGCACGACGTTCCTGTCCACGGTACGCCTGCGGCCAAATTTGATTCCTTTCAGCTTTGCTTCCTGTCGGCCCTCATTCGTGCGTTCTAGGATCCTCCGGCGTTCAGCCTGTGCCACAGCCGACAGGATGGTGACCACCATTTGCCCCATATCACCGTCGGTACTGATCCCGTCATCAATGAACCGGACTGCCACGCCCTGAGCGTCAAATTCCTTTATCAGTTGGATCATATCGGCAGTGTCGCGGCCAAGACGGTCGAGCTTCTTAACCAGAATGACATCACCTTCCTCCACCTTCATCCTCAGCAAATCCAGCCCTTCCCGGTCTGTTGAACTGCCGGATGCCTTATCGGTAAATATACGGTTTGCTTTCACACCTGCGTCTTTGAGTGCTCTGACCTGAAGATCAAGAGACTGCTGACTGGTTGAGACCCGAGCGTAACCAAAAAGTCGCATAAAAATGTACCTTAAATCGAATATCGGACAACTCATGTCTATTATTACAAATTTACGATTTAATAGACATATTAATGTAACAGTTTTACGATGTCCGATAATTTATAACATTTCGTACGGTTGGAAAAATGTTACTAAATGCCCGTCAGGCAGGGAGGCCGATATGCCCGTTGACTTTCTGACCACTGAGCAGACTGAAAGCTATGGCAGATTCACCGGTGAACCGGATGAGCTTCAGCTGGCACGATATTTTCACCTTGATGAAGCAGACAAGGAATTTATCGGAAAAAGCAGAGGTGATCACAACCGTCTGGGCATTGCCCTGCAAATTGGATGTGTCCGTTTTCTGGGCACCTTCCTCACCGATATGAATCATATTCCTTCCGGCGTCCGGCATTTTACCGCCAGACAGCTCGGGATTCGTGATATCACCGTTCTTGCAGAATACGGTCAGAGGGAAAATACCCGCCGTGAGCATGCAGCGCTGATACGTCAGCACTATCAGTATCGTGAATTTGCCTGGCCCTGGACATTTCGCCTTACCCGTCTTTTATATACCCGGAGCTGGATAAGCAACGAACGTCCTGGCCTGCTTTTCGATCTGGCGACAGGGTGGCTTATGCAACATCGTATTATTCTCCCCGGAGCCACTACGCTGACCCGGTTGATTTCAGAGGTAAGGGAAAAGGCGACGTTGCGCCTGTGGAACAAACTGGCACTGATACCGTCAGCCGAACAGCGTTCACAGCTGGAGATGCTGCTGGGGCCAACTGATTGCAGCCGCCTGTCTTTACTGGAATCACTGAAAAAGGGCCCTGTGACCATCAGTGGTCCGGCGTTTAATGAAGCAATTGAACGCTGGAAAACTCTGAACGATTTTGGCCTGCATGCTGAAAACCTGAGTACACTCCCGGCTGTGCGCCTGAAAAATCTCGCACGTTATGCTGGTATGACTTCGGTGTTCAATATTGCCAGGATGTCACCGCAGAAAAGGATGGCGGTTCTGGTTGCCTTTGTCCTTGCATGGGAAACGCTGGCGCTGGATGATGCATTGGACGTTCTGGACGCCATGCTGGCCGTTATCATCCGTGACGCCAGAAAGATTGGGCAGAAAAAACGGCTCCGCTCGCTGAAGGATCTGGATAAATCTGCATTGGCGCTCGCCAGCGCATGTTCGTACCTGCTGAAAGAAGAAACACCGGACGAATCGATTCGTGCTGAGGTGTTCAGCTACATCCCAAGGCAAAAGCTGGCTGAAATCATCACGCTTGTCCGTGAAATTGCCCGGCCCTCAGACGATAATTTTCATGAAGAAATGGTGGAGCAGTACGGGCGCGTTCGTCGTTTCCTGCCCCATCTGCTGAATACCGTTAAATTTTCATCCGCACCTGCCGGGGTTACCACTCTGAATGCCTGTGACTACCTCAGCCGGGAGTTCAGCTCACGGCGGCAGTTTTTTGACGACGCACCAACGGAAATTATCAGTCGGTCATGGAAACGGCTGGTGATTAACAAGGAAAAACATATCACCCGCAGGGGATACACGCTCTGCTTTCTCAGTAAACTGCAGGATAGTCTGAGGCGGAGGGATGTCTACGTTACCGGCAGTAACCGGTGGGGAGATCCTCGTGCAAGATTACTACAGGGTGCTGACTGGCAGGCAAACCGGATTAAGGTTTATCGTTCTTTGGGGCACCCGACAGACCCGCAGGAAGCAATAAAATCTCTGGGTCATCAGCTTGATAGTCGTTACAGACAGGTTGCTGCACGTCTTTGCGAAAATGAGGCTGTCGAACTCGATGTTTCTGGCCCGAAGCCCCGGTTGACAATTTCTCCCCTCGCCAGTCTTGATGAGCCGGACAGTCTGAAACGACTGAGCAAAATGATCAGTGATCTACTCCCTCCGGTGGATTTAACGGAGTTGCTGCTCGAAATTAACGCCCATACCGGATTTGCTGATGAGTTTTTCCATGCTAGTGAAGCCAGTGCCAGAGTTGATGATCTGCCCGTCAGCATCAGCGCCGTGCTGATGGCTGAAGCCTGCAATATCGGTCTGGAACCACTGATCAGATCAAATGTTCCTGCACTGACCCGACACCGGCTGAACTGGACAAAAGCGAACTATCTGCGGGCTGAAACTATCACCAGCGCTAATGCCAGACTGGTTGATTTTCAGGCAACGCTGCCACTGGCACAGATATGGGGTGGAGGAGAAGTGGCATCTGCAGATGGAATGCGCTTTGTTACGCCAGTCAGAACAATCAATGCCGGACCGAACCGCAAATACTTTGGTAATAACAGAGGGATCACCTGGTACAACTTTGTGTCCGATCAGTATTCCGGCTTTCATGGCATCGTTATACCGGGGACGCTGAGGGACTCTATCTTTGTGCTGGAAGGTCTTCTGGAACAGGAGACCGGGCTGAATCCAACCGAAATTATGACCGATACAGCAGGTGCCAGCGAACTTGTCTTTGGCCTTTTCTGGCTGCTGGGATACCAGTTTTCTCCACGCCTGGCTGATGCCGGTGCTTCGGTTTTCTGGCGAATGGACCATGATGCCGACTATGGCGTGCTGAATGATATTGCCAGAGGGCAATCAGATCCCCGAAAAATAGTCCTTCAGTGGGACGAAATGATCCGGACCGCTGGCTCCCTGAAGCTGGGCAAAGTACAGGTTTCAGTGCTGGTCCGTTCATTGCTGAAAAGTGAACGTCCTTCCGGACTGACTCAGGCAATCATTGAAGTGGGGCGCATCAACAAAACGCTGTATCTGCTTAATTATATTGATGATGAAGATTACCGCCGGCGCATTCTGACCCAGCTTAATCGGGGAGAAAGTCGCCATGCCGTTGCCAGAGCCATCTGTCACGGTCAAAAAGGTGAGATAAGAAAACGATATACCGACGGTCAGGAAGATCAACTGGGCACACTGGGGCTGGTCACTAACGCCGTCGTGTTATGGAACACTATTTATATGCAGGCAGCCCTGGATCATCTCCGGGCGCAGGGTGAAACACTGAATGATGAAGATATCGCACGCCTCTCCCCGCTTTGCCACGGACATATCAATATGCTCGGCCATTATTCCTTCACGCTGGCAGAACTGGTGACCAAAGGACATCTGAGACCATTAAAAGAGGCGTCAGAGGCAGAAAACGTTGCTTAACGTGAGTTTTCGTTCCACTGAGCGTCAGACCCCTATTAAGCCGGTCCATCATTTTCTGTATATCTCTCATCAATTTTTATATCCGGCCTGAAGTGCACCGTTCAAGCACACCGATCAGGCAGTTAGTCACTAGTTAACTCTTTACTAGAGACTAAATTCCATTGATTTACGTGACAACGTCACGTCATTAAGGTTTGCAAATGCCTAATTTTCATACTATGGGATTTAATTAGGAGTAAATCCCACAGGTTTACATAAAGCTGACATTTAAAAGTGTTAAAAATCAATCAGATAGAAAGAAAAGGCTCTCCGGAAGAACTCTTCTCATTATTTCGCCGCCCGGGGTTATTGCTGACAGATCTGAAAGTGCTAATATGTTAGTCATTAGTAATTAGTAAAGCCTTTACTAAACGCGTTTCTACGTAAATTCTATTGGTTTTAGAGGGTCCTACTGTCCGAAGACAATAAAGTTGTACACAAAGCACTAAAGTTGTAACCATTCTCAAAAAACGACGCTAATGTTGTATGCTTACTGAATGTGTGGTTATAGGGTTGGAGACTATAAAATGCACATATAGGTACGTATCAATGTCGTTTTTTGGGTACGATCATGGGTAGGGGTAGGCGTCTCAAATCCTATTTGGATTATGAAAATGCGCTAGGTGACGGCATAGGAGTGGGCTATGGCCAAAGTTATCAGCCCTGGCTTAGAGCTCAGGACGTTAAATCCCGTGGAAACCGTTCGATAGTCTTTGGCCTTAAGACGTTTCGAAACCATCATCATGGGGTTTGAGGGCCAATGATGTAAAAAACCACGCTAAGGAGATAATTCATTGTTTAAATTGAGATTTAACGGCCTCAATTCCCCCTTCATAATATCCTCCGGTAGTGTGAACGTATAATGTCCCAGCATGTTGATATGACCGTGCATCAGAGGCGAAAGCCGCGCGATATGTTCATCCTCTGGCCCTTCCCCGATGCTGCGCAGGTGCGACAAGGCTTCCTGCATATAAAGCGTATTCCACAGCACCACTGCGTTTGTCACCAGACCCAGCGCACCCAACTGATCTTCCTGCCCCTCGCGGTAACGTTTTCTGATCTCGCCACGCTGACCGTAGCAGATGGCTCTTGCAACGGCATGGCGGCCTTCACCCCGGTTCAACTGTGTTAGGATCCGGCGACGATAGTCCTCATCATCAATATAGTTGAGAAGATACAGTGTCTTGTTAACTCTTCCGACCTCCATTATTGCCTGAGCAAGCCCTGACGGTCGGGTACTTCTCAATAGCGATCGAATGAGTTCTGACGCATGAATAGTGCCCAGCTTCAGCGAACCGGCAACCCGCATCATCTCATCCCAGTGGCTTTCGATTTTAGAAAGGTCAACACAACCCCGCGCCAGTTTGTCCAACGCCCCGTAATTCGCTGCTTTGTCGGCCCGCCAGAACACAGCCTCACCCGCATCCGCCAGACGAGGTGAAAATTGGTATCCCAGTAGCCAGAACAGGCCAAAGATAATGTCACTGGTACCTGCTGTGTCCGTCATGATTTCAACCGGGTTTAGTCCCGTTTGTTGCTCAAGTAGCCCTTCCAGCACAAAGATGGAATCCCGCAGTGTTCCAGGAATCACTATGCCATGAAAACCCGAATATTGGTCAGAGACAAAGTTGTACCAGGTGATGCCGCGCCCTGAACCAAAGTATTTTCTGTTGGGGCCAGAATTCACCGTTTTCACTGGCGTGACAAAACGCATACCATCAGCGGAGGCTACCTCCCCGCCCCCCAGTATCCTGCCAACGCTAACGAGGACTGAAAATCAACCAGCCGCGCATTGGCGCTAACCAGCGTTTCTGCTCGGATGTAGTTCTGTTTCACCCAGCTCAGACGATGGCGAGTCAGTGCAGGGATATTGTGCTTGATCAGCGGCTCATGTCCGATATTGCAGGCCTCAGCCAGCATCACCGCACACAGGCTTATATGCAGATCCTGCGCACGGGCACCTGACTCGCTGACATGGCTGAATTCACGGGTGAAGCCAGTTCTGGCGTCAATCTCGAGCAACAGTTCTGTCAGGTCAACGGGTGGAAGCAATTGTCTGACTCGGCTGCTCAGTTGTATCAGCGCCGGTGGTTCATCCAATTTATCCAGGCTGCTGATGGTCAGCGAAGGATGTTTACCTTCATTGCAGATGTCCACGGCGGTATTGCGATCAAAACGTGATGCCACCGTTTTCCAGGTTTCATCTAACTGAGCGGCCAATTGCTCCGATGCTTTACTGCCATTAGTGGGGTGACCCAATGCCCGGCAGACTGGAACCCGCTGCGCCTGCCATTCCTCCCCCTGAAGAAGTTTTTGGCGCGGATCACCCCAACGATCGCTGTTTTCCAACCAGATGTCACGACGGCGTAGCGCATCCTGAAGTCGCTCCAGCAGACACAACGAGTAACCTGCTCGCTGTATCCGACCGTCAGCATCGTACACCAGGCGTTTCCAAGGGCCTGAAATGATATGTTCAGGTGCATCGTCCAGGATCCGTTTTTTCGAGCCGTTTAGCTCTGCCAGGTAATGGATGGCAGCCAAGGTATGTTCACCGTCTGGGGCCGCACGGAAGTGCAGATCGCGCAGTAGTGCGGGCAAAAAACGCCTTACCCGTCCGTATTGCTCCACCATTTCATCCTGAAAGTTTGTATCCTGGGGGCGGGCCAGTTCATTCACTTTTTCCACGGACTCTGCCAGTCTGGCGACAGACACACTGCTGAATATGGTCTTTCGCAGCAAATCATCGGCGGTATCTTCATCAAGTAAAAGTGCGCATGCCCGCGCCAGCAGCAACGCCGCGCGGTCAAGATCCTTGAGCGTCCTAAGTCGCTTTTTCTGCCCGGTTTTCTTCGCCTCCCGGGTAATATTGAGGATCAGCATATCCAGCACGTCAACGGCCTCGTCCAGCGCCGAGATTTCTTGCGCTTTCACGAATGCGGTAAGGATCGCCAGCCGCCGTTCTTCTGGCATTCTGCTGATATATTTCACCGATGCCATTCCGGCATAGCGTGCCAGATTGCGGAGCTGTATGGCGGGCAGCCCAGTGAAATTCAGACAGGAAAACTCCAGGCTGCGCAGGCGAGTGTAACGTTCAAGTGCTTCAGTGAACGCGGGGCCGCTGATAGTGACAGGGCCTCTTTTTAGGTGCTCCATCACTGAGAGTCGCTGTCCTTCGGGGATTTCAAGTAACCCAGCCAGTTGTGCGGTCTGCCAACGGTTTGGCAGCGCGGCCAATTTTCGCCACAAGCGGCGGGTCGCACGCTCACGGATTTCACCAATGACTCTCGTCAGGGTGGATGCGGCTGGCAACAACACTTTATTTTGAAGCAACCACGCGGTGGCAAAATCGAACATCAGTCCGGGGCGTTCATTACTGAGCCATGCACGGGTATACAGCAATCGCTTCAGTCTGAACGACCACGGGAAATCACCGAAATCATGATAGCTATAGTGCTGCCTGATAAGCCCGTGGTGCTCCCAACGTGTGTTTTCCCTTTGAGCATAGCGGGAAATGATCTCTGGATAGCGGATGTTAAGTTGCCTTGCGACATAAAACTGGACACCGGGCGGTATTTGCATGAGATCGGACAAGAAGGTTCCCAGAAAGCGGGCAGTTGTGAGTTGAAGGGCAATTCCCAACCGGTTATGCCTGCCCCTACGCAGGTTGATGAAAGTAAGGTCTCGCTCATCAAGATGAAAATACCGTGCCAGCTGGATCTCGTTTGGCTCTGCGGCATAACGCCCGTAGTTCTGTGTCTGTTTGTCGGTCAGAAAATCAGCAGCCATCACGCATCCTTTCGTAAACGGGTGTTCTGTTCTCTTTTTAACCGTCTCAAATGTTATGAGTTTTGATACCACCCAAAACGGTACTGAATGTCAGTATCAAAAATCGTGATTTATGCATTATGATACTACACAGTATGGCACTGTTGCAAAGTTAGCGATGAGGCAGCCTTTTGTCTTATTCAAAGGCCTTACATTTCAAAAACTCTGCTTACCAGGCGCATTTCGCCCAGGGGATCACCATAATAAAATGCTGAGGCCTGGCCTTTGCGTAGTGCACGCATCACCTCAATACCTTTGATGGTGGCGTAAGCCGTCTTCATGGATTTAAATCCCAGCGTGGCGCCGATTATCCGTTTCAGTTTGCCATGATCGCATTCAATCACGTTGTTCCGGTACTTAATCTGTCGGTGTTCAACGTCAGACGGGCACCGGCCTTCGCGTTTGAGCAGAGCAAGCGCGCGACCATAGGCGGGCGCTTTATCCGTGTTGATGAATCGCGGGATCTGCCACTTCTTCACGTTGTTGAGGATTTTACCCAGAAACCGGTATGCAGCTTTGCTGTTACGACGGGAGGAGAGATAAAAATCGACAGTGCGGCCCCGGCTGTCGACGGCCCGGTACAGATACGCCCAGCGGCCATTGACCTTCACGTAGGTTTCATCCATGTGCCACGGGCAAAGATCGGAAGGGTTACGCCAGTACCAGCGCAGCCGTTTTTCCATTTCAGGCGCATAACGCTGAACCCAGCGGTAAATCGTGGAGTGATCGACATTCACTCCGCGTTCAGCCAGCATCTCCTGCAGCTCACGGTAACTGATGCCGTATTTGCAGTACCAGCGTACGGCCCACAGAATGATGTCACGCTGAAAATGCCGGCCTTTGAATGGGTTCATGTGCAGCTCCATCAGCAAAAGGGGATGATAAGTTTATCACCACCGACTATTTGCAACAGTGCCCTCAAAACTCCGTACCGCAATGGCACCACCCATGTGATCTTCGAGCCGCTGGACTTCATCGCCAAACTCGCTGCGTTGGTACCTAAGCCGCGAGTCAACCTCACACGCTTCCACGGCGTCTTTGCACCGAACAGCAAACACCGAGTTCAAGTAACACCCGCCAAGCGGGGCAAGAAGCCCGACAAATCGGAAGGTCTCGATACTAACTGGCGTGACAAGAGTCCTGCAGAGCGCCACCGCGCCATGACCTGGATGCAACGCCTCAAGCGAGTCTTCAATATTGATATTGAAGTCTGCGAACACTGCGGCGGTCACGTCAAAGTGATTGCCAGCATCGAAGATCCGAAGGTCATTGAGCAGATTCTCAAGCATCTGAAACAGAAAACAGCCAAGGCGAATGCCGCCAAGCAGCGTGAGCTGCCACCAGAACGAGCGCCGCCACTGACTCCCAGCCTGTTCGATCCATCACAGAGTCGTCTCTTTGACTGACGACCCCAAATCCAACACTGCTCAACACTGCCAACTTTTAAACGGGGCGGTGGGGCAGTTTGTATCTCTCGAGCTATCAGGCTAGAGATTTTACCGCCAAATCGAACCTTATTAGAGCGGTTTAGGCTGGACCGGCAGTTAAAATTGGGGCTTGAGCGGTAAACGAGTGAGGGAATTTCAGGTAAGATACTTCGGATGAGGAGCAAAAAGGTGGTTTATACTTCCTATACCCAGTAGTGTTCCCCTGTCGGTTTGGTTGGGGTCGATGCCCCACTTTGGGCGCGGCGTTGGGCGCCGCAAGATGAAAGCTCTGTGTGAAGGCTTGGATATTAAGACCTTGGATGATTTCAATGCCATCACCGAAGAGCAGATCGTTAGCGTCGACAAATTCAGCTACAAAACTGCCGCAAAAGTGCTTGCAGGTATGGCTGAACATGCCGAGCTATTCAACAAGATTCAATCAATCATCGGGTTCAAACAGCAGGTCACTTCGGGGGATCGTTTTACCGGTGAGAAGATCGTGATCACCGGTTTTCGTGACGCGGCCTTGGAGAAGCTGATTGAAGCTGAGGGTGGTGAAGTGCAATCATCAGTCTCGTCGAAGACCACCATGGTGATCGCGGCATCCACTTCCGGATCTTCCGGCAAATTGAAGAAAGTGCACGATCTCAACAACAGCGGAAAGGCAAATATCAAACTGATTGATCTGGCCACCTTCCGTAAGCAATATCTGGAACAACCAGCATCGACTGGTTTGGAGTTTTAATGAGTCACCCACAACTTGAGCTAATAGTCGCTGTGGATTCTAAGTTGGGATTCGGGAAAGGCGGCAAGATTCCATGGAAATGCAAAGAAGACATGGCGCGATTTACGCGGATTTCTAAAGAGATCCGCGTGTGCGTTATGGGGAAACACACGTATACTGACATGCGTGACATGCAGTTAGAAAAGGATGGCGCCGAGGAGCGAATCAAGGAGAAAGGAATTCTCCCCGAACGCGAATCGTTCGTGATCTCCTCGACGTTAAAACAAGAAGATGTCATAGGCGCTACTGTCGTTCCTGATCTTCGTGCTGTGATCAACCTGTATGAGAATACCGATCAACGCATTGCTGTCATTGGTGGGGAGAAGTTGTACATTCAAGCTCTTTCATCAGCAACGAAACTGCACATGACCATAATTCCAAGAGAGTTCGACTGTGATCGATTTATTCCTGTTGATCCGATCCAGAACAATTTTCACATTGATTCCAGTGCCAGCGAGACTGTGGAGGCAACCGTTGATGAGACTCAAGAGCGCATTCACTTTGCTACTTACGTGCGTAACAATCAGTAACGCGCTGGCAGTGGAAGAACAAGAACCAGAAACGAAGCAGACGGTGTTGGCCGTCTGCTTCGAAACATCATTATTGGCTCGAGAACTGATCGAGAATACCATTCTTGCGGACGACATCCAAAACAATACAGAAAAGATAGCTTTGCAGTTGTCGGAGCCCCTCCCCCCAACTTATAATGGGATTATTGCTGGGCTAAACAATGCTGTCGCCATGCGTGGGACAGCAAACGTTGAATCGCCATCAAGAGCATCCACAGATTTACGTGCAGCCGTCATCGGTTTATGGTGTATAAATGACACCATAGCCGCCCTGAATCAGACTGATAATGCAGTCTTACAGGACGGCGAGTTGCAACAAACACTTGTCGATTATTACAACAACTTATTGGCTGACATCGTTTGTCGTTTTCAGAAGACGGCTGCACTGAACGTCAGAAGCCGACTGCACTATAGCAGCGGAGGGGTTGGATCCATCAGGCAACGACGGGCTGCTGCCGGCCATCAGCGGACGCAGGGAGGACTTTCCGCAACCGGCCGTTCGATGCGGCACCGATGGCCTTCGCGCAGGGGTAGTGAATCCGCCAGGATTGACTTGCGCTGCCCTACCTCTCACTAGTGAGGGGCGGCAGCGCATCAAGCGGTGAGCGCACTCCGGCACCGCCAACTTTCAGCACATGCGTGTAAATCATCGTCGTAGAGACGTCGGAATGGCCGAGCAGATCCTGCACGGTTCGAATGTCGTAACCGCTGCGGAGCAAGGCCGTCGCGAACGAGTGGCGGAGGGTGTGCGGTGTGGCGGGCTTCGTGATGCCTGCTTGTTCTACGGCACGTTTGAAGGCGCGCTGAAAGGTCTGGTCATACATGTGATGGCGACGCACGACACCGCTCCGTGGATCGGTCGAATGCGTGTGCTGCGCAAAAACCCAGAACCACGGCCAGGAATGCCCGGCGCGCGGATACTTCCGCTCAAGGGCGTCGGGAAGCGCAACGCCGCTGCGGCCCTCGGCCTGGTCCTTCAGCCACCATGCCCGTGCACGCGACAGCTGCTCGCGCAGGCTGGGTGCCAAGCTCTCGGGTAACATCAAGGCCCGATCCTTGGAGCCCTTGCCCTCCCGCACGATGATCGTGCCGTGATCGAAATCCAGATCCTTGACCCGCAGTTGCAAACCCTCACTGATCCGCATGCCCGTTCCATACAGAAGCTGGGCGAACAAACGATGCTCGCCTTCCAGAAAACCGAGGATGCGAACCACTTCATCCGGGGTCAGCACCACCGGCAAGCGCCGCGACGGCCGAGGTCTTCCGATCTCCTGAAGCCAGGGCAGATCCGTGCACAGCACCTTGCCGTAGAAGAACAGCAAGGCCGCCAATGCCTGACGATGCGTGGAGACCGAAACCTTGCGCTCGTTCGCCAGCCAGGACAGAAATGCCTCGACTTCGCTGCTGCCCAAGGTTGCCGGGTGACGCACACCGTGGAAACGGATGAAGGCACGAACCCAGTGGACATAAGCCTGTTCGGTTGGTAAGCTGTAATGCAAGTAGCGTATGCGCTCACGCAACTGGTCCAGAACCTTGACCGAACGCAGCGGTGGTAACGGCGCAGTGGCGGTTTTCATGGCTTGTTATGACTGTTTTTTTGTACAGTCTATGCCTCGGGCATCAAGGCGAGCTCAGAGACCATGGAAAGCATGTTCTCGGACTTACGTAGCAACTCGTTTCTTTTCGCAGGTTGAGCCACCTCCGCGCTTCATCAGAAAACTGAAGGAACCTCCATTGAATCGAACTAATATTTTTTTTGGTGAATCGCATTCTGACTGGTTGCCTGTCAGAGGCGGAGAATCTGGTGATTTTGTTTTTCGACGTGGTGACGGGCATGCCTTCGCGAAAATCGCACCTGCTTCCCGCCGCGGTGAGCTCGCTGGAGAGCGTGACCGCCTCATTTGGCTCAAAGGTCGAGGTGTGGCTTGCCCCGAGGTGATCAACTGGCAGGAGGAACAGGAGGGTGCATGCTTGGTGATAACGGCAATTCCGGGAGTACCGGCGGCTGATCTGTCTGGAGCGGATTTGCTCAAAGCGTGGCCGTCAATGGGGCAGCAACTTGGCGCTGTTCACAGCCTATCGGTTGATCAATGTCCGTTTGAGCGCAGGCTGTCGCGAATGTTCGGACGCGCCGTTGATGTGGTGTCCCGCAATGCCGTCAATCCCGACTTCTTACCGGACGAGGACAAGAGTACGCCGCAGCTCGATCTTTTGGCTCGTGTCGAACGAGAGCTACCGGTGCGGCTCGACCAAGAGCGCACCGATATGGTTGTTTGCCATGGTGATCCCTGCATGCCGAACTTCATGGTGGACCCTAAAACTCTTCAATGCACGGGTCTGATCGACCTTGGGCGGCTCGGAACAGCAGATCGCTATGCCGATTTGGCACTCATGATTGCTAACGCCGAAGAGAACTGGGCAGCGCCAGATGAAGCAGAGCGCGCCTTCGCTGTCCTATTCAATGTATTGGGGATCGAAGCCCCCGACCGCGAACGCCTTGCCTTCTATCTGCGATTGGACCCTCTGACTTGGGGTTGATGTTCATGCCGCCTGTTTTTCCTGCTCATTGGCACGTTTCGCAACCTGTTCTCATTGCGGACACCTTTTCCAGCCTCGTTTGGAAAGTTTCATTGCCAGACGGGACTCCTGCAATCGTCAAGGGATTGAAACCTATAGAAGACATTGCTGATGAACTGCGCGGGGCCGACTATCTGGTATGGCGCAATGGGAGGGGAGCAGTCCGGTTGCTCGGTCGTGAGAACAATCTGATGTTGCTCGAATATGCCGGGGAGCGAATGCTCTCTCACATCGTTGCCGAGCACGGCGACTACCAGGCGACCGAAATTGCAGCGGAACTAATGGCGAAGCTGTATGCCGCATCTGAGGAACCCCTGCCTTCTGCCCTTCTCCCGATCCGGGATCGCTTTGCAGCTTTGTTTCAGCGGGCGCGCGATGATCAAAACGCAGGTTGTCAAACTGACTACGTCCACGCGGCGATTATAGCCGATCAAATGATGAGCAATGCCTCGGAACTGCGTGGGCTACATGGCGATCTGCATCATGAAAACATCATGTTCTCCAGTCGCGGCTGGCTGGTGATAGATCCCGTCGGTCTGGTCGGTGAAGTGGGCTTTGGCGCCGCCAATATGTTCTACGATCCGGCTGACAGAGACGACCTTTGTCTCGATCCTAGACGCATTGCACAGATGGCGGACGCATTCTCTCGTGCGCTGGACGTCGATCCGCGTCGCCTGCTCGACCAGGCGTACGCTTATGGGTGCCTTTCCGCAGCTTGGAACGCGGATGGAGAAGAGGAGCAACGCGATCTAGCTATCGCGGCCGCGATCAAGCAGGTGCGACAGACGTCATACTAGATATCAAGCGACTTCTCCTATCCCCTGGGAACACATCAATCTTACCGGAGAATATCGTTGGCCAAAGCCTTAGCGTAGGATTTCGCCCTCTCCCGCAAACGACCCCTATGGTGCAGCGATCACCGAATTGAAGCGCGAAGGAAAGCTGGACCGGGAGACGGCCCACCGGCAGGTGAAGTATCTCAATAACGTGATCGAGGCCGATCACGGAAAGCTCAAGATACTGATCAAGCCGGTGCGCGGTTTCAAATCGATCCCCACGGCCTATGCCACGATCAAGGGATTCGAAGTCATGCGAGCCCTGCGCAAAGGACAGGCTCGCCCCTGGTGCCTGCAGCCCGGCATCAGGGGCGAGGTGCGCCTTGTGGAGAGAGCTTTTGGCATTGGGCCCTCGGCGCTGACGGAGGCCATGGGCATGCTCAACCACCATTTCGCAGCAGCCGCCTGATCGGCGCAGAGCGACAGCCTACCTCTGACTGCCGCCAATCTTTGCAACAGAGCCTCCGTCGCCATGCTCACCTCGCTTTGGTGCACACGAGTATTGAGCATAGTCGAGATTGGTGCAGATCACTTCTGATATTGAACTGTCAGGAGCTGGCTGCACAACAGCCATTACGCCCAATCAACTGGTGCAGTCGTCTTCTGAAAATGACACTGTTTGTATATAATCATGAAAAAATGGTGAGTAGAGTTTCAGGGTAACAGGGGATGCTTATGTCGGTTTTCCACAACTGGCTACTTGAGATCGCATGTGAGAATTACTTCGTCTACATCAAACGCCTTTCCGCCAACGATACCGGCGCAACAGGTGGTCACCAGGTAGGGCTTTATATCCCTTCAGGTATCGTTGAAAAACTCTTTCCGTCTATCAACCATACCCGTGAACTGAACCCTTCGGTTTTTCTCACCGCACATGTGTCATCGCATGATTGCCCTGACAGCGAAGCCAGGGCAATTTATTATAACAGCCGTCATTTTGGTAAAACCCGGAATGAAAAAAGGATTACCCGCTGGGGTAGAGGCAGCCCACTTCAGGATCCTGAAAATACAGGGGCTCTGACGCTCCTGGCTTTCAAGCTTGATGAGCAAGGGGGGGACTGTAAGGAAGTAAATATTTGGGTATGCGCCAGCACTGATGAAGAGGACGTCATTGAGACCGCTATTGGTGAAGTTATACCCGGAGCGCTTATATCCGGCCCCGCAGGACAGATTCTAGGCGGACTATCTCTACAGCAAGCGCCAGTAAATCATAAATATATTCTACCTGAAGACTGGCACCTGCGCTTTCCGTCGGGAAGTGAAATTATTCAGTATGCAGCCAGCCATTATGTGAAAAATTCCCTTGATCCGGATGAGCAACTTCTTGACCGCCGGCGCGTGGAGTACGACATATTTCTATTGGTTGAGGAACTGCATGTTCTGGATATCATCCGGAAAGGATTTGGCTCTGTGGATGAATTTATTGCGCTGGCCAATTCTGTCAGCAATCGCCGTAAATCCAGAGCCGGGAAGTCTCTGGAACTGCACCTGGAGCATCTATTCATTGAGCACGGCCTGCGACACTTTGCGACGCAGGCCATCACAGAAGGTAATAAAAAACCCGATTTCCTTTTCCCTTCCGCAGGGGCTTACCACGATACTGAGTTTCCCGTAGAAAATCTGCGCATGCTGGCAGTCAAGACTACCTGTAAGGATCGCTGGCGTCAGATACTGAATGAGGCCGATAAAATTCATCAGGTGCATCTGTTTACACTCCAAGAGGGAGTTTCTCTGGCTCAATATCGGGAGATGCGGGAGTCGGGTGTCAGATTGGTCGTGCCATCATCGCTGCACAAAAAATACCCGGAGGCGGTGAGAGCTGAGCTAATGACGCTAGGTGCGTTTATTGCTGAGCTGACAGGGCTTTACGCAGATATTCCATAGATTATCTCCCGGCATAAATACCGGGAGGAGCGATCAGATTCGTTCAACCTTGCACGAATCGGCATTAACCGCTTTCAGGATATAAGGTTCAAGCAGTTTGGCTACGGCTTCAAACACGGGCACCACTACGGAGTTACCGAACTGCCTGTACGACTGAGTGTCTGACACAGGAATGCGAAAAGGCCTGCCATCTACTTTTTCAAAACCCATAAGGCGCGCGCACTCTCGTGGAGTCAGCCTGCGGGGCCGATGCGCCTGATTTTCTTCGTTCGCGAAGTCTGTTTCACCTGTGGCCATATCCCAGCCACGGTCTATCAGAATTTCAGACCCGTCTTTGTGATAGCGAGCAGAAAGCGTACGGGCAATGCTTTCTTTATTTTCAGGATTAACGAGGCCAAAACCGAATCCGTTACCCTTAGCTGCGTGCTTTTTGGCGTAGTTATAGAGATACTCCCAGAGTTTCGGCGTCAGTATATATTTGCTGTCAACCACGGGTTCCAGCAGTTCGCCAAATGACGGACGCTGTTCCGGATAAAAACGACTAATATCGCGCAGGGTAAAGCCCTGGTGAATGTTCAGATCACGACGGAAACCGACCAAAACGATACGTTCTCGGTGCTGAGGTAAAAAGTGCTTTCCGTCGATAACTTTAGGATCGTTTTTGCCCATCTCAGCTGCATCCGCAACTTCATAGCCCAGTTCGTCGAGGGTATCCATGATGACTTTAAAGGTTTTACCCTTGTCATGGCTCTTCAGGTTTTTAACGTTTTCAAGAACAAAGATGGCAGGTTTTTTTGCGCGTATAATACGCGCCACATCGAAGAAAAGCGTTCCCTGAGCCTCACATTCGAAACCATGCGCGCGCCCGAGCGAGTTTTTCTTGCTTACGCCCGCAAGGCTGAACGGTTGACAGGGGAAACCTGCTAGAAGTACATCATGATCCGGCACATGCTCATTAATGTAAGCATAGGCATCGTTTTCAGGTACTTCAGGTTTATCACTGAGCGTGACTTCCCGAATATCGAGATTGAAAGTGTGTTCCTGAGCATCGTTAAACCAGTTAGCTTTATATGTGCGCACAGCCTCTTTATTCCATTCACTGGTAAAAACGCACTGGCCACCGATGGTTTCGAAGCCCTTCCGTATACCTCCAATCCCAGCAAACAGGTCAATAAACCGGAAGGCATAGTCAGGGTGATGTGCAGGCGCTTCCGGAAGCATTTTTCGTAGAAGTTCCTCTTCGGCTAACGTCAGCGTCTTAGGTGAGCACTTACCATTAATCCAGCGATTAAGAGTCTCGCGACTCCACTCATTTTTACCAACTTTTCTAAGCAGTTCAGCCACGTACTTCTGGTCATAGATTTCCAGCACCTGCCCGAGCAGCTTTTTATCATTTTCCTGTCGCAGTTGTTCTTCCGCTTCTGCTTTCTCAAGCAGATCCTGCGCCAGTAATTCAAATTCAGACATATTGCCTCCATTGGGTCTTATGGGTGAAACTGTATCACTCATTTGACCCAGATTGAATGTTTTTATCTGGATATTTAAACAGGTTTATTGTTAGGTAACGCACGTTGGCCACGCTGGAGCGTCTTCTGGGCCTGCTGTCGGCCTTTGAGGTCGTGGTATGGATGACGGATGGCTGGCCGCTGTATGAATCCCGCCTGAAGGGAAAGCTGCACGTTATCAGCAAGCGTTACACTCAGCGCATTGAGCGACATAACCTGAATCTGAGACAACATCTGGCAAGGCTGGGACGGAAGTCACTGTCGTTCTCAAAATCGGTGGAGCTGCATGACAAGGTCATCGGGCATTATCTGAACATAAAACACTATCAGTAAGTTGGAGTCATTACCGGTTCTCTTTGTCTTTTAGTGATTCTATAAACCTCATTACGTCTGAATATAAAAATCTATTATTTGATTTATGTGGCTCATGAGGTTGTGGGATGGTCTTGTTTTTGAATGTGCCAGTTTTCTTAATGGCAAAGATTAATTCACCTTCTGTTATTCCTAACATTTCAGCAAATGTTTTTGCTTCTATAGTTACTGACTTCATTTAATTAACTCTCATGGTATCGATTTTCTTTACCGGCATCTTTAACAATGGTGCTCGTTTCTAGTGTTGCTGCGGTACGCTTCATCATCGTCTGCGGGGCGGTTGCGATAGTGAAGGAGCTGCCGGGCGTGAGCAAATCTATCAGGCGCTGGCCGCTGATAATCTCCATCCGTTCACTGGCAATACTGACAGATTTTGAACCTGCGCCGGTTTTCCCGGTATGGCAAAACAGACCGCGACAGTTATGACGTTTAAGCAACTTCTCGAACTCCTGTACGTGCTGTAAAGCAATATGGCCGCGATAGCGTTTAGCCTGAATAAGATAGCGATATTTTCCTATTATTACCTGGCCGTCAATGCCTCCATCGCCGGTATAGCGTTTGTTTCTGATGGTTCTGAAGCCATGCGCTTCAAATCCTTCCAGCAACAGTTCTTCAAACACAAAAGGATCAATTTTCCTCAGGTAGTTAATTTTTTGTGGGAAGCCCGGCAACGTCTTTATGCGCTCCAGCACCCGCCGCGCACTTTGCTGCTTCCTTTTGTGTCGTCGGTTGCGTACTGAACGCCGGAAGAATACAACGGCAAACAGTGCGATGGCGCTGCAAGCCCATAGAATAAGGTTTTCTGTAGTGGGGAAGGGGAACATGGTGATAGTGTGCTTTCTGTGGGTAAAGAAAAGGGCGGTTAAACCGCCCTGGTGTTTAGCGACGGCTGTAAACCTGCCACGAAGCGCTGCCTGACTGATTTTGGCAAATCCGCCCGTAAAGTACGGTGCCGGTCGAGTAGCGGGCGCCATTCAGATAGCAATAGCCGCTGGATTGCAGCAGTTCGTTGCGCAGCTTTTCTTCCTGCTTTGATAGCCGGGACTCCGCAGACTGCAAACGAACGGATAATTCGTTAATCTGGCGTTGCTGGTTATTCATCTGGCTCTGCATCGCATTACCTTTATCTTGGCTGACGCAACCAGTTAAGAGAGCTGTACAGGCTAATGCACTTAATATAATTTTTTTCACGTTGGCTCCTTAAATTGAGATTATTCCTAGCCCGCCTATAAGCGAAC
The DNA here is from genome assembly GCF_041320245.1 of Citrobacter meridianamericanus. NCBI lineage: Bacteria > Pseudomonadati > Pseudomonadota > Gammaproteobacteria > Enterobacterales > Enterobacteriaceae > Citrobacter > Citrobacter meridianamericanus. The sequence goes on from NZ_CP101037.1 coordinate 41,878, forward strand.
TTTCCCGTATTTACTTATGATCTGGCTTATCATCGACTGGTTACTTCCACCTTCGCCATTATCCGGGCATTCATTAAGAAAAGCCTTCCTGGCATCCCTCGTGTGGTTGGGTAAAAAGCCGTGCTTGTTCTTTTTAACGATATTGAAGAAAGCAGCTTCAGCACTGTTACACTCGCTTCCGCCGCTATCGCCGGTGAGCTTGCCCGCCATGCACATAATAACTTTGCAGGGATCTTCAGCATGGCTGGCAGGAAGATAAAGCAGACTACCAGCTGCTATCAGAGGGATTAAGAGTTTCTTCATTGTTTTGTCCTTAACAGTTTGTTCAGATATACACCCGCCAGAATGTTGATAACGGTAAGTAATATTAATAATAACGCAGAGTTATAAATAGATTTGTAACCTATATCGCCTGCGATATATTCGACAATAAAAACGAAAATCGTTAACATTGCGAACAACTTGATTAACTTTCCTGTAATTTTCTTAACGATATAAGCAACTGAATAAGAGCCGGATTTGATGATGCTGGCGAGTAACCTGATAGCATGGACTCGGAATTTTCTTAAAATGGGCGGAATGGAAAATGCCTTTTTCTTCCTTCTGCCTTTTTGCTTTTCCGCAAAATCAATAACATCGCCCATTTTTATACTCTCCGGTTATATCTTTAGATCATCAAGTGATAAACCACTATCAAGCAGCTCTTTGAGCCATGTTGGTCGGCGGCCAGTCCCGGACCAGGTATTTTCTGCGTTCCTGGGGTCGCGGTATTTTACTTGTCTATGTTCTCTGGGGTTGGCAACGCCCTGCATTTTCATGGCTTCCAGGCTAATGCCAGCGTCCAATTTTGCAGTTAGCCAGGCCGGGCGCTTCCCTATACCAGTCCACGTATTAAAAGGGTTATCCGGGTCACGATACATGGGTTCACCTTTGGGGCGTTTTTCTGATTTCAGGGGAACCAGCATTACCTTCCTTCCTTCAGAGGTTTTCTTTTCGTTTCTTCTTGACACGATCTCATTAGCCCTTATCATAAACATAAGTCGTCGAAATTACAATTACGCGGTGAAACGTAAATGAGTAAACATCCAAAACTTCTGGTTCTCGCTCTGGCCTGCCTTGCTTGTGCTGGCCGTGCCAGTGCTGCGCCTGCCTCAGATGAAGTTGCCAGGCTTGCGCAGAGATGTGCGCCTGATGTTTCACCCTTAACAATGGCGTACATCGTCGGCCATGAGTCCTCAAATGGGCCGTACAGGATCAATATTAACGGTGGTAGTACCCAGTTAAAACAGCAACCACGTACTGAAGCTGAGGCCGTCAGCGTTTCGAAAGTTCTGCTGAAGGATAATAAAAGTTTTGATATGGGCCTTGCACAAATTAACTCAAATAATTTAGTGGGCCTGGGTCTTTCGGTTGACGATATTTTCAAGCCCTGCATCAACCTGCGGGCGAGCCAGACCATCCTTAAAGCCTGTTATGATAGCGCCCTGAAATCCTATCCAGCCGGGCAGGTTGCGCTGAGACACGCGCTTTCCTGCTACAACACCGGCTCACTCATAAACGGGATTTCTAACGGGTATGTCACGAAAGTTATCAACGTGGCGCGTCAATCAACTGATTTGAAAATCCCTACGCTGCTACCTGATGGCCAGACCAGTGAGGACAGCACCGCGACTGAGCCTCAGCAGGCAAAAAGTACGGCCACGCAGTATGACGGTGAACAAGATGTTTTTGGTTCGGGTGATGGCGATGCCTTCAGCCGAAATAATACGGATGCCTTTTTAACCAAACAGGAAACAGCGAAGGGGGAGTGAGGTTATGGATGGAACGTTTGTACCTTGTATTGCAATCACAGATCCTGGAGCTATTTGAAACAGGAAAAGTGAAGGAGGTAACGATAAAACGGGTTTCATTAAAGACGTGGTATCCCGTTTTTCAGATAGACGATGAACAGTTGGGCCAGATCGCATGTTCCATTCGGGTTAACAAAGAGCATGAACTACGAACCTGGGCTGATTTAAGGCTACTGGCAGAGTTTTTGAAAGATAAGTGTGGCGTTGAAGAATGCCGGTTAAATCTGCAATCAACAGAAGATAGTGAGTAAGGAGAAAGTATGACCACGTTGTTTAAGAAGTATGGCCCTGCGGTAGTTATGGGCGTTTTGTCCATTGCCCTGCCGCAAATTGCGCTGGCCGCTGGCACCGATACTGGTGAATCAACCGCTACATCAATCCAGACGTGGTTGAGCACATGGATTCCAATTGGTTGTGCTATTGCGATCATGGTTAGTTGCTTTATGTGGATGCTTCACGTAATCCCGGCACTGTTGCAAAGTTAGCGATGAGGCAGCCTTTTGTCTTATTCAAAGGCCTTACATTTCAAAAACTCTGCTTACCAGGCGCATTTCGCCCAGGGGATCACCATAATAAAATGCTGAGGCCTGGCCTTTGCGTAGTGCACGCATCACCTCAATACCTTTGATGGTGGCGTAAGCCGTCTTCATGGATTTAAATCCCAGCGTGGCGCCGATTATCCGTTTCAGTTTGCCATGATCGCATTCAATCACGTTGTTCCGGTACTTAATCTGTCGGTGTTCAACGTCAGACGGGCACCGGCCTTCGCGTTTGAGCAGAGCAAGCGCGCGACCATAGGCGGGCGCTTTATCCGTGTTGATGAATCGCGGGATCTGCCACTTCTTCACGTTGTTGAGGATTTTACCCAGAAACCGGTATGCAGCTTTGCTGTTACGACGGGAGGAGAGATAAAAATCGACAGTGCGGCCCCGGCTGTCGACGGCCCGGTACAGATACGCCCAGCGGCCATTGACCTTCACGTAGGTTTCATCCATGTGCCACGGGCAAAGATCGGAAGGGTTACGCCAGTACCAGCGCAGCCGTTTTTCCATTTCAGGCGCATAACGCTGAACCCAGCGGTAAATCGTGGAGTGATCGACATTCACTCCGCGTTCAGCCAGCATCTCCTGCAGCTCACGGTAACTGATGCCGTATTTGCAGTACCAGCGTACGGCCCACAGAATGATGTCACGCTGAAAATGCCGGCCTTTGAATGGGTTCATGTGCAGCTCCATCAGCAAAAGGGGATGATAAGTTTATCACCACCGACTATTTGCAACAGTGCCTCTACTCTTGCCACAGGTTTACGAGTAGGTGATTTGGGAGGAAGCGTCTTAGCCTTTGAAGTTGGCGCGAAGGAGAGAATGGCACTCCGTGCAACGCATTAATTACCGCGGATATCCGCCATCACCTACTTGCGCCTGTGTGTACCATTTCATCAGCTCTGCAGTTCCCGGCTCGTTTTCGGCGGGGGCCCATGGGGCGGCATCTTGATCAGCAACAGGCTGGTACCTACCGTGTTTTACCTCAAAAATAACGCCGCCTTCATCCAGTGACAATACGGTATGCCAGGTGCCTGCATCCATCTCCAGCACTTTACAGTCCTCACCTAACACGACGCGCTGGGTCAGGTTACCCAGGTCATCAAAGTTCAATACCAAAAAGCGACCGGTAAGGGATGTCAGCAGTTCAAAAGTATGCGGGTGGCGATGAGGGCGAACATAAGTTCCCGGTTCCATAGCAATAGCCAGACGCTGCACCGGGTCGCTCAATTCAGGGTGGAAATTATGATGGGCACGTAAGCGGGGGGAATTTGCGGCTTGTGCGCTTTGCTTGCGTAGGTCGTTGAAAGTAAGTTGTTTCATATTATAAGCCTTATTGCATTCTTGCAGCTTACGGCAACCAGGTTGCCGTAAGGCTTTTTGTTATACTAACAATCGATTAGCCACGGCATTCGCGGAACAAATCGCGGTCAGGATTATAGACGCTGGTGCTTACGTCCCACAGCCCCAAAATCGATGAGAACAGGTTGTCGTGGGAATATGATTTTTTCGCCGCATTATTTTCAAGGCAAGACATGTTGATGTGTTTCCCGGCGATAAAGCCCGGTGACATCCAGACCTGCATCGGAATATGCGTCTGCTGATCCGGTGCCAGTTTGTACGGCGTGCCGTGCAGATATAGCCCGCTTTCGCCCAATGATTCACCATGATCGGACACATAAAGCAGCACGGTGTTGTACTGATCGCTGTAATTTTTTAGCTTTTCAATCATCTCAGCTAATACATAGTCTGTATAACGAAGGGTGTTGTCGTAGGTGTTGACCAATTGTTCCTGAGTACAGTTTTCGATATCGCTACGTGCACATTCGGGCATGAAGTGGCGATGCTCAGCCGGATAACGCAGGTAATAAGTCGGTCCATGGCTGCCAATGATATGGAAGGCGACAAGCTTATCACCTGGCATTTTGGCGATTTCATCATCAAGGTTTTCCAGCATCACCTCGTCATGGCACGTTTTGCCATCGCACAGTTTCGGGTTATCACTAGGCTTAATTTCGACAGTCGGGATGCGGCTACATACGCCTTTACAACCGCCATCGTTCTCTTTCCATAACAGCGAGACACCGGTTTTCTGCACGATGTCGAGGAAATTTTCACTGTTAGATGCTTTTTTACTGTCGTACTCGGTGCGATTCATATTCGAGAACATGCACGGAACGGATATTGCGGTAGCGGTACCGCAGGAATGCATATTTTTAAACGAAATAACGCCGCCGGATTTGCTGGTAAAGGCATTGGTATCACGCGAATAACCGTTCATCGAGAAATTCTGGCTGCGTGCCGTTTCGCCAATCACCAGGAACATCAGCGTGGGTTTTTCGTGAGCGACGACGCGTTTAGCATCATTCCCCAGCGTCTGGAAAGGCACTTTAGTCGTAAAGTACGTATCCTTAACATACTGGAAAGTGCTGTAAGCGTAGTTCGCCGGGATGATCTCTTTATTCAATGTCGAGTTATTGCGGCCGACAGAGGCATAATCCTGATAATAAAGTGCGGCAACACCTGCAATCAAACTCAACGATGCCAGCACGGAGAGCAAACGGTAAGCAATGCCTTTATACCATTTTTCAGGATATTGAATTTTTATTGAAAAAAGGAGGATGGCAGGAAGGATACCGGTAAAGACGAACCATATAATAATTGAGCCATTAAGATAGGAATGCGCTTCCTGGGGGTTAGTTTCAATAATGTTTTGAATCATCGTTTGATCAAACATTACTTTATATTTTAGTGTCGAATAACTGACCAGTGAGCCAGTGATAAACAGTAAAGCAAAGAAAGGTTTCAGCAGAAAACGAACTGAGAAAGGCATAAAAACAACGTTAAGCGCCGCAACCAGAACAAAGGGAATAGAAATGACAAAACCAATTTTGACATGCTCTAAATGCGACAAAATCTCGTAAAAATGCAGCAATATTGGCCAGTTAAGTAAAAACGCAAAGATCATTGCCAGAAGTAAAACCAGCGGAATAACTTTCACCCTGAAAAGTACAGGCATTAACACCTCCGGAAAATAGTAAACCAGTAAAAACATTGATGATAATTACAACAATTCAATCTAATATTATGATTGCCTTATTCGCTGCAAAGCAGAGATTATCATTCTGAAATCTTAGGTTAACCTTAACGAGGCTTTGTTGAATAAATCAGATTTCGGGTAAGTCTCCCCCGTAGCGGGTTGTGTTTTCAGGCAATACGCACGCTTTCAGGCATACCTGCTTTCGTCATTTTGTTCAGCGCTCGTACCAGGGCCATAGCCTCCGCAACCTGACCATCGTAGTCACGCAGCGTCAGTGAACCCCCGAACAGCTGTTTTACCCGGTACATCGCCGTTTCCGCTATCGAGCGACGGTTGTAATCTGTTGTCCATTTCCACCGCGCATTACTCCCGGTCATTCGCTGATTAGCCACTGCACGGTTACGGTCTGCATATTCACCGGGCCAGTAACCCGCACCTTTTCGGGGAGGGATAAGCGCGCTGATTTTCTTATGCCGCAGTTCATCGTGACATAGCCGGGTATCGTAAGCGCCATCGGCGGCGGCTGACCTGATTTTCCGGTGGGTTTGCCGGATTAACCCGGGGAAGGCCTCTGAGTCCGTAACGTTGTTCAGCGACAGGTCAGCGCAGATGATTTCATGTGTTTTACTGTCAACGGCGAGATGCAGCTTACGCCAGATACGGCGGCGTTCCTGGCCATGCTTTTTGACTTTCCACTCGCCTTCACCGAAGACCTTCAGCCCGGTGGAATCAATTACCAGGTGTGCGATTTCACCCCGGGTGGGCGTTTTGAAACTGACATTAACCGACTTTGCCCGCCTGCTGACACAGCTGTAATCCGGGCAGCGTAGCGGAACGTTCATCAGAGAAAAAATGGAATCAATAAAGCCCTGCGCAGCGCGCAGGGTCAGCCTGAATACGCGTTTAATGACCAGCACAGTCGTGATGGCAAGGTCAGAATAGCGCTGAGGTCTGCCTCGTGAAGAAGGCGCTGCCGACTCATACCAGGCCTGAATAGCTTCATCATCCAGCCAGAAAGTTATGGAGCCACGGTTGATGAGGGCTTTATTGTAGGTGGGCCAGTTGGTGATTTTGAACTTTTGCTTTGCCACGGAACGGTCTGCGTTGTCGGGAAGATGCGTGATCTGATCCTTCAACTCAGCAAAAGTTCGATTTATTCAACAAAGCCGCGGTGATGCTTACGGTATGGTGGTTATCAAGTTTTATCCTGATTAGCACCCTTAATGGCTATTTCGATAATCAGGACCGCGATTTTCTGACAGGTAAACTTCAGCTCACCGAAGAGTTTCTTAAAACAGAGACGTTCCGGAACAAAACGGATATTAAGTCATTATCAGAAAAAATAAACGATGCGATGGTAGGGCACAATGGTTTATTCATTTCTATAAAAAACATGGAAAATGAAAAAATTGTTGAACTCTATGCCAAAAATTCTGTTGTTCCAGCGGTCCTGCTTAATAAGTCGGGTGATATTCTCGACTATATGATCCAGACGGAAGAAAATAACACCGTGTACCGCAGTATCTCGCGGCGGGTTGCCGTGACGCCGGAACAGGGTAAAAGCAAACATGTCATCATTACGGTTGCCACGGATACTGGGTATCACACCCTGTTTATGGATAAGCTCAGTACCTGGCTGTTCTGGTTCAATATCGGTCTGGTCTTTATTTCTGTTTTTCTGGGCTGGCTGACCACACGTATTGGTCTGAAACCGCTACGGGAAATGACCAGTCTGGCTTCCTCCATGACCGTACACAGCCTGGATCAGCGTCTTAATCCCGATTTGGCTCCGCCGGAAATTTCTGAGACCATGCAGGAGTTCAATAACATGTTCGATCGCCTGGAGGGGTCATTCCGGAAACTGTCAGATTTCTCGTCTGACATCGCGCATGAGCTGCGCACAGCGGTCAGTAATCTGATGATGCAGACGCAGTTTGCACTGGCTAAGGAAAGGGATGTTTCGCATTACCGCGAAATCTTATTCGCTTACCTGGAAGAACTGAAAAGGTTGTCACGAATGACCAGTGATATGCTTTTTCTGGCACGTTCAGAGCATGGTCTGCTGCAGCTGGATAAACATGATGTGGATCTGGCCGCCGAACTGAATGAATTACGTGAGCTGTTCGAGCCTCTGGCAGACGAAACAGGAAAGACAATCACCGTTGAAGGAGAGGGCGTTGTTGCCGGAGACAGCGATATGCTGCGACGTGCTTTCAGTAACCTGCTTTCCAATGCAATCAAGTATTCTCCCGATAACACCTGTACAGCGATACACCTTGAGCGTGACAGTGACTGTGTGAACGTGATGATTACGAATACGATGTCCGGCCAGGTTCCCGCTAATCTGGAACGTTTGTTTGATCGGTTCTATCGAGCTGATTCATCAAGGGTCCACAACACGGAAGGCGCGGGGCTGGGATTATCAATTACAAGGTCGATCATTCATGCTCATGGCGGCGAGCTGTCAGCAGAACAGCAGGGGCGGGAAATTGTGTTCAGTGTGCGCCTGTTAATGGATTAATCCCGTTCTTCAGGAGAAACCTGGAAGGTGACAAAATTGTCATCATTCAGTCACGCGATAAACAGAGGCGGTTTTTTATAATCATACATAAATCAGGAGCAGAGTGATAACGCAATCGCCTGGTTCCTGGAGTGATGAATAACCCGCCCTGAGATCAAATGCTTTCTCTGTTATAAGCCGTTGATTGTTTGGGTATGAAAACACCGGAGACCCAACCATGAAAAAGATCCTTGTATCATTTGTTGCCATTATGGCTGTCGCTTCATCCGCCATGGCTGCAGAGACAATGAACATGCATGACCAGGTAAATAATGCCCAGGCACCCGCCCATCAGATGCAGTCAACCTCTGAAAAAAGCGCTGTTCAGGGAGACAGTATGACAATGATGGATATGAGCGGACACGATCAGGCTGCAATGTCCCATGAAATGATGCAAAACGGCAACGCTTCTGCCCACCAGGACATGGCGGAGATGCATAAAAAAATGATGAAAGGCAAACCAGGGGCCACCAACGAATCAGCAACGTCATTTTCAGAAATGAACGAGCATGAAAAAGCCGCTGTTGTGCACGAGAAGGCGAATAATGGTCAGTCTTCCGTTATTCATCAGCAGCAGGCTGAAAAGCATCGCAGCCAGATCACCCAGAATTAACCCGCAGCTCCACTTGTTAGACCCTCATTTGACGCCGAAGTCACTGGCTTACGCTCCCGTCCGGGAGCGTTTTTTTATTCTTTCATTTATCATTGAGTCTTATGGGAATGGATTTAATCAGTTACTTAATCCCTGCCTCAGCAACAAGTCCCGGAAAGAGCAGCTTTATATTCCGGGTTTTTCTGCTCATAACCTCAACGGTGGCGCTTAGGATGTACTTTGTAAGTACCCAGAGTGTGTGTCATCAGTACCGGTGTTAATGCACCAGCCCATTCCAGCCATGTATACCCATGTAAATCCCAACAGCAGCAATCAGGGCGCTTGAAATATAGGGGGCTCTTCTGGCGATGGTATTGAAGCCACTCCAGCGTTTGGCGACCTGACGAACGCTGATCGCCGCACCCACTCCAACCGTTACGAGGGTCAATGCCAGGCCGATACTGAAACAAACAACCAGTGTGGCACCCAGCGTAAGCGCTTTAAGCTGAAGGCAGATCAACAATACAGTTATAGCTGCCGGGCAAGGGATAAGCCCTCCTGTCAGTCCAAATATCAGGATTTGCCCGTTGGTTACTTCTTTCCCGTCGAAGCGGCGTTTTATGTCATTGGCATGAGCCAGTTCGTGAGCGTCCTGATACTCTTTCGAATTCACATCCAGCCCATCAAGCTCAGAGTGGTCATGGTCATGGTCGTGTTCAGCGAACGCCACATCATAGTCATGGACATGACCACGATGTCCCAGAGACAGACGTACGTTGAAACTGTGAGGCTCAGGGATGGGAGATGTTGACTCCAGATAATCACCATGATCAACAAATTCAAAAGTCTGAGAGATCGTACTGTTTTCCCGAAGTGTGGTTAATGAGATATCTTCAGAAGCCCATCTTTGGCCACTAAGAGTGCGTAGCCGCCAGTGGGGAAGTTGTCCTTCTTCAAAAATGGACAGTTCAACTTTTCCATGGCCAGTATCGATCAACCTTGTTTCGTCATGGTGATGATGTTCATTCTCCTGCATTCCCTCCAGCCAGTTTTTCTCACCGCTCCAGGTTCGCCAGAACATCCAAAAAGCCGTACCAAGGATGATCACTGAAGAGACCATCTGTAGCCAGGGTTCGGCTGATTCTGCGGTAAATTTATTACTGATATACATCCCTCCAAAAGCAATCAGCCATACGACTGCAGTGTGCGACAATGTTGCCGCGACACCCAGCATCACGGCCTGACGTACGGTGCCTTTTATAGCAATGATGAATGCTGCCATCATTGTTTTGGAGTGCCCGGGCTCCAGTCCATGAAGCGCGCCAAGCAGAATGGCGCTGGGGATGAAAAACCATGCGTTGCCTTGCTGAAGAAGTGTCGTAAATTCGTTCATGAGAATCATTCTTGGTTATTAAGTGTAGGCCGGATTCTACTCCCCCCCAGTAAAATATACTACCCCCCAGTAGAATAACGCTGGTATAGTTACATAAAATATCCAGGAGAGTGAGAGCCCACATGTCACATACCATCCGCGATAAACAAAAACTGAAAGCACGTACAAGCAAGATCCAGGGGCAGGTTGCTGCGCTGAAAAAAATGCTTGATGAACCTCACGAATGTGCCGCTGTACTGCAACAAATAGCCGCCATACGTGGTGCCGTGAATGGTTTATTGCGTGAAGTGATTAAAGGACATTTGACTGAACATATTGTTCATGAAAGTGAAGAACAGAAACGAGAAGAAGACCTGGACGTTGTGCTGAAGGTTCTGGATTCTTACATCAAGTGACAGTTTGGCTAAAAGCCCTGAGCATTAATTTATCTAAATAACACGTTATCAAGTGACGGTTTTGGGCTGTTTGTAGCGGCATAGTGAGTTTGTTTAATCAATGAGCTTTAAGATGCCCCCCTTCATGCAAGGCAACGCGTACATTTCTGGTACATCTACTTCCCTTACTTTGCTCAGGGCAACCCACATTGTTAAAGCCTCTACTCGCTGACCATCAAAATCACCCAACGTCAGATAATGGAAAAAAATTTTGGATGACATTTTGAAACGTGTCCTCTGCTGTGAACGTCGAGAGATGCTACGCGAGAAAGGAGATGACCTACTTAGTATCCTGTTAAGTAGGTCTATCTGAAGAAGTAGACAACTTTAAAGTCTTTTTCATGTTAAAGGAGACAACTTTAATGTCTGTGTACACCTACCTTTGCTCAAATCAAAATGTTCTGACATACCAAAATGGAGTGTAAAATGACTCAAAACCAGGGTTCTGAGCCAGTACCGGCGAGCCGGACAGGGCAGCTCATCAGCGCCCGGGATATGGCCATGCAGAAATTCGAAGAAGGGATGCGGTTAATCTCGGAAGCGTCGGAACTGTGCGGTCTCTCTCTCTTCACCAGCAGAATTATGCAGCCCAACGCATTTGGTCTTCCGTCGTCACTGGATCGCACCATCGAGGAGGGGCGTAAGGAAATTGACCGTAAAACGTGGAAAAGGCTCTTTGAAGAAATAGGTATGGACCGGTACTGGAACCATAAGCAAAAAGAAGCCTTTAACGAATCCCTACGTACGGATCCGCCCGTCGCTTCCCTGGAGATTGTTAAGGGAACATTACAGCATGCACTGGCTAACAGACGAGACACGCTTGCAGAAGGTTTCGTTGATGTTCTCAACAAGCTTGACCGAAGTTTTAAAAGCAATGCACGGCAATATACAATGCCGAAAAAGCTTGTTCTTCGGGGGATTTTTCCTGGTGTGAACGTACTGAGGTACAACGGTTTCTCGCAGGACAATCACTTTTGTTTACGCGACTTTGAGAATATTGTATGCATCTGTTCTGATACTCCAACACCTGCAACCGGCGGTGGGCTGAGTATGGTCGACAGGCTGACGGCCATGAGAAATACAGATTTCACAGGCGAGGTCTGCGATGAGAATGGCTGGCGGTGTCGCCTGTTTGAGAATGGAAACGTTCATATTTGTATCGACAGTATCTCGCTTCTGAATGCTCTGAACGATCTTATCAGCATATATTTTGCAAACCAGCTTCCGGCCGCAGGAAAAAAATGATGATCGAAAACGATAAAGAAAAAAGCCTGAACGATGCTACCTCGCCAGAGGTGCAGAATGACATCCGCAGCGAATCCACAGAAAAATCAAAGGAAATGGGTCGTTCAAGGTACTCATCTATTGCGATGATCGATTACTTCAATGCAATCGAACGTCTGTGCGAAGAGAAAAAAATTAACCCGGAAAATATCGATCTGAGCTTCAAAGTTCACTGGCTCAGAAACGCTGTTGGCGGCTCGTTTGCAAGGTCACAGGAGATGTTCGCTGAGTACCAGAAGTATGTTAAAGAGGTTCCTGAAGAGGCCCGTTACCTGGATATACCCGATGAGGTGAAGGTTGCACTCGGCGATATTATCTCGTACATCACCTGGCACTACCGTAGAAGCTATACCGCAATACAGAGTGATAGTGTTAAAAAAGCTGAAGCACGTAGCATGCAGCTGGAGGAGGAGGTAACGCAGCTTTTACAGCGGCTTGAGCAAAGCGCTACCGATATGGATGAGCTGAAACTTGAGAATCAGGCGCTACAGGGTCGATTAGAGATCCGGGACAGTACCGTCAAGGAGTTAGAAACAAGGCTGAATGTTGCCGAAGCAGAACTCGAAACCTGCCATCACCAGTTAGATAGCACACGGCATGAATTAAGCCTCGCACAGCAGTCAAATGACTCACTCTCCCAGCAACTGGCTGAACGTAAAACAGAGATCGCTGGTCACCTTGAATATCAAAAAAAGCTGAACGAAGAGATCAACACTCAGCGTTCTGATAATGCCGGTCTTTCCAGACAATGCGACCAGTTAAGTCAGACTGTGTCAGATACAAAGGCAGAGAGGGACAGGTTTGAACAGGAATTGATTGCTGCACAGAACCTCTGTGCTGAGCTGAAAAGTGCACTGTCCGGGAAGGAGGGTGACCTGGTGGCGGTGAATGCCGAGCTTACTGAACTCCATAAACTAAACGAGTCGCTGAGCGCCGACCTGAAAAAAGTAACTTTGGTCAGCCAGGGCTATGAAGCGGAAGTGGCTGAACAAAGCAGTGAATTAAAAACGCTCCAGTCCAAAGTAATGAAGCTGGAAGCTACCCTGGAGGCAGAGAAAACAATCTCAGAATCCCTGAAAGGCACCATTGATACATTGACTGGTGCAATGGCAGGGGGAGGTACTGGAAAGTCAAAACAGCCGCGTAGTAGAAAAACATCATGATAAATGAAGCCAGGTTGATAGACTTCTCTGCATCCCCTGGCACAGTAGACCTTCTGCGGACATTCAGCCCGTCCGCAGGAGTTTTCGTCCTTCAGTCAACAAATGCACTACCTTTTTTGAGTCTCCACTTTCCAGTGCAGAAAACACGTTACCGATTTTACCAACAGCTTGTATCTGAGTGATAACCCCAGTCTTGTAATCATCAAGGATCCCTGACAGGAAAGCGTTCAGTTTTGTCTGTTCGCTTAGTGAAAGCATGTATGACATTTTTTCTCCATTTTAAGCAGGTGTGCCAGTTGAAAGAGGTTTACGTGATTCTGGAAAATGAGGCAGCACCATAGTTTCAGATGCTGTGGTCGCATCCCAGTGCCACCATCCATAAGGCCCATATTCACGGTTGTAATAATCTTTTTTGAGTTGCTTTCGGGCCAGATAAGCAGGAGTGGCCATACCAAATACTTCCATCGGGAACGGCTTATCGCTTTTTGTGTCGAGCAGGTAGAAGTCAGGGAACACCTCACTAATACTCGCATCATAACGCATGGGCTTAACGTACTGCCGGTGCTCTGCATCCAGCTTTTCTGCAACAACCGCCTCATAGGAGGAGTCCAGAGGTATCCAGTTCTCGCTAACGTGCATCAGCACAATTTGATGAGCTCTTACAGAAGGGCCTCTGCCGGTTACCGCAGCTGGTGACGTCAACGCAAAGACAACTATTTTCGCCCCGGATTTCCATGCTGCGTACTCCGATGAAAATCGTTTCTTTACGCTATCCCAATGGCCTTCTGAATTGAAAAAAATCAGCGGTAGCCCCCCAAAATTCCGCAGGGGTAAAAATTTAAGTGGCTTCTCATGCTTTTCAGCATCGTAGCGAGGTAAAACTGACAGGAGCATGAGACGTTTATCACTCATCGCCTGTGATGAAAGACGCTGAATTTGCGACTGAGCGACAGGTTGTTTCGGGTCAGGTACACCAATGAATAAATGGTCACCTATGCAGGCTCTGCCGGTACGAATTTGTTTAGCGGTTTCAAGCAGACGATACCGTACCAGTGAATCGTTACGTTTCCCTGCCATTTTCGGGTACCAGACATTCAGACCAGACTCTGTCCACAAAAGACTAAGCAAGCCCAGGAGGGTCATTGAGGCCTGACCTCCTTCTGGTCGCTGAACATGGGGCAGGGGAGGCACTTCTGATTTTTCAGGAGGATCTTTCTCTGTCATACCGATACCGAGCCTTACAGCCATATCACCTTCGGTTGTAATCCGGACCACACCACTCGCATATCCTTTCAGGCCGGTATGCCGGGCATCAAGGGAGAAGAATACACAGGAAGGATCATGCTCAATGCCCGTGTTAGCGGCTTTGACGAGAATAAAGGCATCACCGTTCGGTAAAGCACGAACATAAAGTCGCTTTTCTCCTTTTCCACGACATCCGCAGGTGATGACTGATTTTTGACCTGAGGTGTGGTGTGCCTTTTTAAGAGCCGACTGCCACCCTTTAGCAAACTCATCCTGCGTTTGAAAGTCAGGTGAGTACCTTTTGACGTTTGGATCGTCGTCGTAAGCAATCATCACTGCGAATTTTTGGCTCATAGTAGTCTCCTAAACAGGAAGTTTAATATCCCAACCAAAGCAACACTTCCTGAGCGTCATACTGTTCCTTTACGCCCATGTCGCTAAAGAATTCTTCGAAATCTGTTTCGGGAACGCAATGCCTGGACAGTTCTTGTAATGCTCGTTCTTTAGATACCGTCTCACCTTCAGCTGATTCGAAATACGTCATGGTTGACCTCTGACATTATTACAACAATCTTAAGCATTTAAATTGATGAAGGAGCTCAGGTCAGCTGACTTCGTCGTAAAACTGCCGCAAGCGCTGGGAGGCTGCAAATTCAATTCGAGACTTCAGCAGTTTGGCGACGGCCGCAAAGACATCAACGACCACGGAGTTCCCAAACTGTCTGTAAGCCTGTGTATTGGACACAGGGATACGGAAAACACTTTCCCCGGGTTTATCGAAGCCCATTAGCCTGCTGCATTCACGTGGCGTTAGCATGCGTGGCCGACGGTCCATGTTGTATGTGTTATGGAAATCAGTTTCTCCCAGCTCATGAGACCAGCCCCGATCAATAAGAATTTCAGATCCGTCTTTCATATAGCGGCTTGAGAGGGTTCTGGTGACACTATTAACATTGGAAGGATCTACTAGTCCAAAACCAAAACCATTGCCTTTTGCCGCATGTTTCTTTGCATAGTTGTATAAGTACTCCCAGAGTTTAGGGGAGAGGATGTATTTACTATCTACGCTCGGATCCAGTAAATCTGAGAGAGAAGGGCGCTTGTCCGGATAAAAGTCTTTAATATCTCTCAGAGTAAAACCGTCTTTCAGACGTAGGTCGCGGCGAAAACCAATAAGGACGATACGTTCACGGTGCTGGGGTCGGAAATGACGGCCATCGATGACTTTAGGATCATCCGCGCCCGTGCTTTCGCTGTTTGCGACGTCGTAGCCAAGCTCATCGAGCGTTTTCATGATGATGTTAAAGGTATTACCCTTATCGTGACTCTTCAGATTTTTTACGTTTTCCAGAACAAAAATTGCAGGTTGTTTTGCCCGGATGATCCTGGCCACATCAAAGAAGAGCGTACCCTGAGTGTCGCACTCGAAACCGTGTTTGCGACCCATAGAGTTCTTTTTACTGACACCGGCGATGCTGAATGGCTGGCATGGAAATCCCGCAAGAAGAACATCATGATCCGGGATAGAGGCATCGATAAATTTGTATGCCTCGTCATCAGTAACCTCGGGCCGGTTGCTAAGAGTGATGTCACGGATGTCTGAATTGAAGCGGTGCTCGTTCTCATCGCAATACCAGTTCGCCCGGTAAGTACGGCTGGAATAAGTATTCCATTCGCTCGTGAAAAGACATTTACCACCGATGGCATCAAATCCGCTTCGCAGTCCACCTATCCCTGCAAACAGATCGATAAAGCTAAAGTGCCTGTCCTCATAATCAGCAGGTCGTGAAGGTATTAAAGTCTGTAGATAGCGTCCATCTGCGATACTCAGATCACAATGCTCAGGTATGCATGTAACCTGACGTTTAAGGGATGCACGGGACCAATTACTGCCATTTTCATCATTTAATACCTGAGCCAGATATTTCAGGTCATAAATAGTCGAAGCTGTTAACAAAGTTTTGTGGATCAGAGATGGTGTTTTATCCACATCATTCAGGTCTGTCTCAAGATCATGAGTGTAACGTTTCATCCAAACTCTCTCAGGAATAATATCTTTGAGATAGATTAACACGCTTAATTTGGATTATTTTTTGGTTCAGGTTCTAAATTTATTGTGATTATTCTGCCTTTAAGTTGCAAAAAGATTGGTTTTAAGCCCGCCCATGAAATAATGACTTGTTAAAATACTGCCTGTAAATAGGCTTGTGGATACATGTCTGTACTCAACAAATTCAGGTGAAATGATGTTTTTTTTTACAAAGTTACTTTTGCCCATCATGATTGTTGTATTCCCAGTGGCGTCCTGGGGGAACTCAACAACTTTTGAGGCAAAGGTGGTTAAGATTGTTGACGGTGACACCATAACTGCGTTGGATGCTCAAAACACAACCATCAAAATACGGATGTATGGTATAGACGCTCCTGAATCTAAACAGGCTTTTGGCCAAAAAGCAAAACAGGCCTTAACCACAGCTATAGCAACTAAAATCGTTACCGTGATAGACCATGGTACGGATATCTATGGCCGTATGTTAGGTACCATCTGGTTAGATGGATATGATATCAATGCCTCTATGGTGGACAGTGGATATGCGTGGGTTTATCGGTTCGAAGATAACGCCATTGTCCCTGGCTATATCAAATATGAATCCGCAGCACAAAAGGAGGCAAAAGGGTTATGGGCAGACACCAACCCTGTCCCACCATGGCAGTGGAGACAGGCAAACGAAAAGCCCAGAAAGGTGAAAGGGAAGAAATAACCATGATGAAAGAGCCTCATCCGTTACTTCAGTTGGTACTAAACGATTCCGGTCGTCTAACCATGCCTGTTTATTATAGAGATCAACAGTATTGCCCGACTTGCCTTACAAAGGTGTTGAAGAGTGAGGATGGAAGTTTGGCGCACCTCGGGGAAATAAATCAAAATACATGTAGACCTTCTATTTCAGTAGTTGTGACAAAAGCAATTATTGAAATGTTATGTGACGGGGAAAAAATATTTGTAAATCCAATACGATACCGAGGCCGGGTGCTGGCACCCTCAGTAATTTTTTCTCCCGACACTCACACTTTCAAACCGTTTATAAATACAGACTATCAGCCTGTGGGAGCAAACTGGAAAAGTGAAAAGGGATATAAACTCGGTCTGTTTTATCTCAAAGATCGAGCCAACTCTATCAATAAAGAGGAATTTGATTTCATTGCCGTTATAGACCCTAAGGCAATGCAGAAAGAATTTATTTCGGCCTGGTCTGAGGTTGATGAAAAAAATCCATTGGAAACGCTGAAGCAGATCTTACGATCTAAAAACAACTCTTCTTTATGGGTAAAATGGCCTGGCAAAATTGAGCATGCGCAAAAAGGAAATTGCAACGAAAATTACTGGTTCGATTATCAATCTGATAATCAGGAAGTGAACTGTACGGTCTCTGTTGTAGGTATCGAAGGTAACAGTTCCGGTGAGACAATTTATAGATTGCAAACTTTGCTAAAGCGTAAGCTCAATGAATATCAACTGGTTCGGTCTTTAGGGACTATTATGCTTCTTGATAATACCGGGAATATGATTCCATCAAACCATCCTTATTTTGAAGTCATCTCAAAAGCATGTATAAATGGAGTGCGTGACTTTGTTCGTCAAAACCCGTGGGTAGTCTGACGGTCAACTATAAAGCATAATATAATTAGTAATAACAAGGAACAGACATGAATGAAAACTCAGTAATCTTAATAAGTTTATTTTGGTTTTTTTTTGGATCGAGTGTTGTAGCTGGTTTTATGGATGCATCATTATATTGCTGGATTTTTGCAGCCATAAGCGCATTGTTTCTTCTTTCGGTGATACAAACACCAAAGGAGTTAACGGTATCTATTCTTCTTGCGGTACTTATGGCAAGCTCCGCAGGTGTTTTCATTCTGGCTTATAAAGTCAAAACGAATGTCGTTTCACCAATCTATCTCTTAAAAAAGCCTACTGCATACATGGCTGAAATAGATAACCGAAGGATTCATGGTTACTAAATATTTTGCAATTGCATCATTTGACGGTCCGGGTTTATTTACCCACAGCATCGACTAATTCAAGAGGTTACATATGATAGTTTCAGAAGCAATTTTTTATTCTTCTATTATTTCCTGGGTTCTTTATTGGTGGTTTATTGGAAATATTACTAAAAAGGTAGGGATGCTTGTTGTTCCACTCACGCTTACCTTCGGATGTTACATTTATGCAATTCATTTGGATGATTCCGAACAGCAAACCAATTTACGTTGGGAGCAGATCGGTTTTATTACCTTTATAATTGTGATAATGTGGGCAGGAAAGTTTGTGATGAAAAGACTATCTGAATGATGATCTAATCCACACTTTTCGATATCTTAGAAAAGTAACTTTGTGAGCAAACAGTCATATGACATGCAAAACGCTGATCTCAAAGACAGATGATGGATACACATTTAGCATTTCACCTTACGAAGACGGGTACCGCTTATCAGTCTCGCCTGAAAATCGTCACAATGGTACCCAAAGCTTTGACGGCTGGTTCCCACGTTTTTTTTCCGAACCACAGTATGCCAAATCATCTTTAACTAAGTTTCTCGGTGAGTCCTTAGTATGGGAAGAAGATTCAAGTAATGCTCTATGAGATTACTTATTATAAATTTTTCTATTAATCTCCATGGAGTGATATATGAATTTGGCCTATTTTTTATTTTTGTCTATAACTGTTATGCTTACGAGCTTTATTATTAAATCACTTGTCGTATTGGTAAAGTTCAAATTACTTCGTGATGAACGTCTCGAATATACCAGCAATAAAAATATTGATGAGATGTACGATTTAATGAATGCGAAGGAAGAAATCCTCATAAGGCATCATAAGCAGATGTTGGCATTGCATCTTTCACTATTAATATTCGTTCTATTTATTGCTTACATTTACTAAAAATAATTTTATTCAACATTTCAACAAAGGGTTTTCAATGGAAAGCTTCGAAACTGAACAAATGATTCAATATGCTTTCTACATAAATATCGTAATAACGACTGGTTTGGCATGGTTTTGCTTGCGGTCAGGATTGCATTACAATTTTTTCAGAAAAGCAGAGAGTGCCAGAACAAAAGGGCTGAGTAGTACCTCTACTGAACACGGTCCAGCAATTGTGAGAATAAAGAAGCTACAAGCATTAGTAGATTTTATTAGTAACTGTGCTTTTCTAATCCTTTCAATTGGCACAGCTTATATTTTGTATTTTTGGATCCACAGTTAACTCATACAAGGTAACTTCGGCAAATAACAACTTCTAATGCAGGACTTTAATAACTATAACGGATGCTACATGAAAAACGACAGTTTAATTACGCGGTATAAAATACTTAAAGGCGAACGCGATGAGTCTATCTTCACCATAATAATCGCGCTAGTAGTAAAGCTGGGGCTGGTAGCCCTGGCATTCTATCTGTTGCTTGGTTCCACGATTGATTGGTCAAGCTGGAAAACCTATGCCGCCATGTTGATCTTTGGAGCATTTCTCTAAAAGGATGACCACGGCAATACCAGGTCAGACAACAAGGTCGTTAGCATGATCGTTGGAAGCAACGGAAGCACCTTGAAAAAGGTCGGCAGCACTATAAAATCCATCAGCAATGCACACAAATAAACTACTGGTATCTTAAAATGAAAGTGAAAGAGTTGATCGCCATGCTGAACGAAAGAGACCCTGAGGCAATTGTTCTGATTTCCGGCTATGAAACGATCGGCGGCACGGAAGTCGCAGAAGCTGATTTGCTCATTGATATGCAGTCAATATGCTTAGAACAGGCTGATAATCTCACAGGAAACCGTAAAGTTGTTTCTTCCGGTGGTGAAGATTCAGTTTGGTTAGGCTGGAAAGATGATTACCGTACAAAGGTGTTTTTAGAAGATGCCCAAATTCCTGATCAAGATGAATGACGGTCAGCGTTGGCTTCAAAGGCAATCTATCAGTACGTGAAACGTAAATGTTAAAAAATAACCACATATGAATCAATAACTTATGTCAAAGCTAAGTAGAGATGTCCGGGGTGGGGCAAAGTTCAAATGTCCTTTGATAATATTGAATTCCTGGATAAAAATCGCATCTTAACCTCTTCGTTTGAGTACCTTGTTGGGTTGACCCCGTATTCGCTTTATTTGTAGTATTGGGCTGCTTTGAAGTGTTTCATGTTCAAACGCGACGTGTTCTGTAAGTTCTTCCTGACAACAGAGCCGACAATATATACACATCCGCTATGGAGAATCTGACAACCGCTATGCGTATTACGCCACCCTGAGTTTTTCCTTCCTCTGTCGTACTGAGCAAGCCTCAGCACGCACTCAATAACATCCCGTCTGCGGATGTGCTTTACCGTACGTAAAAATGTAGCCCTCCAGGGCTGACTGTATCTAAAAACTGAGAAATTACTATGTTGCTGTCCTCGACGCGTAAGGACTGGCTGGGTAACGTCCGTGGTGACGTTCTGGCCGGTATTGTTGTCGCGCTCGCACTCATTCCAGAAGCGATCGCCTTTTCCATTATCGCCGGTGTTGATCCCCAGGTGGGCCTCTACTCGGCGTTCTGTATTCCTCTCGTTATGGCCTTCTTTGGCGGACGTCCGGCGATGATTTCGTCCTCCACCGGTGCAATGGCTCTCCTGATGGTGACGCTGGTGAAAGATCATGGCTTACAGTATTTACTGGCTGCCTCCATACTGACCGGGGTATTCCAGCTGATAGCCGGATATCTGAAGCTTGGCGGGCTGATGCGTTTTGTTTCACGCTCAGTGGTCACGGGGTTTGTTAATGCACTGGCAATACTGATTTTTATGGCCCAGTTGCCTGAGCTGACCAATGTGACATGGCATGTTTATGCCATGACTGCGGCAGGGCTGGGGATCATCTATCTCTTCCCTTATATCAACAAAACCATTCCTTCACCGCTTGTGTGCATCGTGGTGCTGACTGGGATTGCCATGTGGCTGCATCTGGATGTGCGAACCGTCGGGGATATGGGGAAACTTCCCGACAGTCTGCCGGTCTTCCTGCTCCCGGACGTGCCTTTAAATCTTCAGACGCTGCTCATCATCCTGCCATATTCTGCGGGGCTTGCGGTGGTTGGCCTGCTTGAGTCGATGATGACCGCCACTATCGTGGATGACATGACCGACACGCCAAGCGACAAAAACAGGGAGTGCAAAGCTCAGGGCATCGCGAACATCTGCACATCCTTTATCGGAGGAATGGCAGGCTGCGCGATGATTGGGCAATCTGTTATCAACGTAAAATCCGGTGGACGCGGACGACTTTCAACCCTCACGGCGGGCGTGGTGCTGCTTTGCCTGATTGTGTTCCTGCGCAACTGGGTCTCCCAAATTCCGATGGCAGCGCTGGTCGCGGTGATGATTATGGTTTCCATCGGGACATTCTCCTGGCGCTCCATTGCCAACCTGCGGACACACCCCCTTTCAACCAGCGTGGTCATGCTTGCCACCGTCGCGGTTGTGGTGGCAACACATAATCTGGCCTTCGGTGTGCTGACCGGTGTACTGATTGCTTCGCTCAATTTTGCCACTAAAGTATCCCGGTTCATGCGTGTAACCTCAGTTCTGGAGGGGACGAGCCGGACGTATACCGTCACCGGCCAGGTATTCTTTGCATCAGCAGACCGCTTTACGAGCCACTTTGATTTCCGTGAAGCGATTGAGAATGTGGTGATAGACGTTTCACATGCCCATTTCTGGGACATCACGTCCGTCAGCGCCCTGGATAAGGTGGTCATTAAGTTCCGTAGAGAGGGCGCCGGGGTTGAAATACGTGGGATGAATGAAGCCACCCGCACCATCGTTGACCGGTTTGGTGTTCACGATAAACCTGAAGAAGTCGAAAAACTGATGGGCGGTCATTAACAGACTGGAGGGAAAACTATGAATAATACTGTTACAGCCTGTGTGGACGGTTCACTTTCAACGCGGTCAGTGTGTGAATATGCGGCGTGGGCAGCCCGCACTTTGCAATCACAGCTAGCACTGTTGCACGTTATCGAAAAAGACAGCACCCCGGTAGTGTCAGACCTGACCGGCACTCTCGGCATAGACAGTCAGCAATTGCTGACCGATGAGCTGGTAGAAATTGAAGGGCAACGTAATCGCCTGCTGATGGCCCAGGGGAAAGCAATACTGGAAAGTTGTGCTGAACTGCTTCAAAAACAGGGAAGCCCGGATGTGCTTTTGATGCAAAAACACGGTACACCGGATGAAGTTCTGGCAGAGCTGAGCGACCTTCGTCTCATGGTGCTGGGGCGTCGGGGTAGCCAGCATCCGGTAGGCTCTCATCTGGAAAGCGTTATTCGTCTGCAAAAGAAACCCCTACTGGTTGTTCCGGAGAACTACTCAGTGCCTTCCAGAGTCATGCTGGCTTATGATGGCAGTGAAGAAAGCAGGAGTAACCTGGAACGTCTGACGATGAGTCCCTTACTCAGGGGGCTGGAGTGCCACCTTGTCATGGTAAACGGTAAGAAGGAAGAGCTGCTGACCGCACAGCAAATTTTACGTGACGCGGATATAGAAAACAGCACAACACATCTTACCGGGCAATCAGTCGGGGACGCGCTTATTCGTTACGCCGAGGAAAATGCTGTCGATCTGATAGTGATGGGGGCCTACGGTCATTCCAGGTTGCGGCAGTTCTTTATCGGTAGTCATACCTCCGAAATGCTGCAAAAGACGCAACAACCGCTTCTTATCCTCCGTTAGCACTGATTATCTTAAATAAAAAAGGGCGAGTTCTCTCGCCCTTCGTCACAAGAACACGTTTAGTTCAGCCGGTTACCTTTTTCATCAACTACCTTCTCACCGTCCTCTTTCGTGAACGCGCTTTTCTGCGCATCGGGAAGAATATCCAGCACGACTTCAGAAGGGCGGCATAGCCGGGTACCCAGCGGCGTTACCACGATAGGGCGATTGATCAGAACAGGGTGCTGCAACATAAAATCGATTAACTGCTCGTCAGTAAAGCGGTCTTCCGCCAGCCCTAACGCTTCAAAAGGTTCGACATTCTTACGCAGCAGCGCTCGTACCGTGATCCCCATATCCGCAATGAGTTTTACCAGCTCAGCTCGTGATGGTGGGGTTTCAAGATAATGAATAACGGTCGGCTCTGTACCGCTGTTGCGGATCATTTCAAGGGTATTGCGTGACGTGCCGCAGGCCGGGTTGTGATAAATGGTAATGTTGCTCATATCAGTATCTCATTACAAAGTGAAAGACAGACGAAGCGCCAGTGCTGCAAGCGTGACAAACAGCACGGGGATTGTCATGACAATGCCCACCCGGAAGTAATATCCCCAGGTAATTTTGATATTTTTCTGCGACAGAACGTGCAGCCACAGTAACGTTGCCAGACTGCCGATAGGGGTAATTTTTGGCCCCAGGTCGCTGCCGATGACGTTGGCGTAAATCATCGCTTCTTTGATAACACCGGTCGCTGTGCTGCCATCAATCGACAGCGCCCCGACCAGCACGGTCGGCATATTGTTCATCACTGATGACAGGAAGGCCGTCAGGAAGCCCGTACCCAGCGTTGCCGCCCACAATCCCTGCTCTGCCAGCTGATTCAGCAAGGAAGAGAGATAGTGGGTCAGACCGGCATTTCGTAAGCCGTAGACCACCAGGTACATCCCCAGCGAGAAGATAACGATTTGCCAGGGCGCACCACGCAGCACCTTACCGGTGTTAATGGCATGCCCTTTTTTCGCAACAGCAAACAGAAGCAATGCACCAGCGGCTGCGACCAAACTGACCGGTACGCCCAGCGGCTCCAGTCCGAAGAATCCCACCAGAAGCAACACCAGAACCAGCCAGCCGGTTTTAAAGGTATTCACATCACGTATAGCGTCTTTCGGTTCTTTCAACAGAGAAACGTCGTAAACGGCGGGAATGTCCTTACGGAAAAACAGATGCAGCATCACCAGCGTAGCCGCAATCGCGGCCAGGTTAACCGGGACCATCACGGCGGCATATTCTGAGAAACCAAGCTTAAAGAAATCCGCCGAGACGATATTCACCAGGTTTGAGACAATCAGTGGCAGGCTTGCCGTGTCAGCGATAAACCCTGCGGCCATGATAAACGCTAAGGTTGCTCCCCGGCTGAATCCCAGCGCCAGCAGCATCGCGATAACGATAGGTGTCAGGATCAGTGCCGCACCGTCGTTGGCAAACAGTGCCGCAACCATCGCACCAAGCAGGACGATCCAGGTGAAGAGCAGCCGCCCCCGGCCATTCCCCCAACGGGCAACGTGCAGCGCGGCCCATTCAAAGAAGCCGGATTCGTCGAGCAGAAGACTGATGATGATCACGGCGATAAAGGTGGCGGTCGCATTCCACACTATCTGCCAGACCACCGGAATATCCCCCAGATGAACGACGCCAGTCAGCAATGCCAGAATTGCGCCCAGTGAGGCACTCCAGCCAATCCCCAGCCCTCTGGGTTGCCAGATAACCAGGACGAGCGTGAATAAAAAGATAGCACCAGCCAGTAACATCAGAAACTCCATTCACATTTGTTTATTCGGATATATATATCGCCATCAGCAGGAGACAGATGCCACGCTACTGAGCTTGTTGCGTATGTTTTCTCGTTCACAGTTCCAGGCTGTATCAATAATACCCGCAGCCCATGCTGGCATGTGTGGCGACAGTCGGTAATGCACCCATTTTCCTTCGCGACGGTCGATGACCAGCTCGGCTTCACGTAAAAGGGCCATATGGCGAGAAATTTTTGGCTGAGACTCTGCGGTTGCCGCACAGATGTCACAGACGCACATTTCACCGGACTCCCTGAGAAGCATCACGATAGTTGAACGGGTCTCGTCGGCGAGCAGTTTAAAAAGCTGAACAGGCTGTAGCATGCTTAACCTCGTAAAAAAATAACAATACATATGGTATTTCATATGTGATAACTTTTAAAGCATAGCTTATGAAATGGAGATTTTTTATGACCGACTTACCAGCAATCGAACCGGCTTATTTTGATGATGCGCTTGCCAGCAAACTTACGGGCAACAACGAAACCATGCCGCGAATTCTCATCCTGTACGGTTCAGTACGAGAGCGGTCCTACAGTCGTTTTGCAGCGGAAGAGGCCGGGCGGTTGCTGGCAAAGATGGGGGCTGAGGTGAAAATATTTAACCCATCCGGTCTGCCGTTACCCGATGATGCGCCCGAAAGTCACCCCAAAGTGCTTGAACTCCGCGAGCTGGTCAGGTGGTGTGACGGAATGGTCTGGAGTTCTCCGGAAAGACATGGCGCCATGAGCTCGGTGATGAAGGCCCAGATTGACTGGATACCCCTGAGTGAAGGTGCTGTTCGTCCTTCCCAGGGTAAAACGCTGGCCGTCATGCAGGTTTGTGGTGGTTCACAGTCGTTTAACACGGTCAATCAGATGCGGATACTTGGCCGCTGGATGCGGATGTTCACCATCCCCAATCAGTCGTCAGTGCCAAAGGCATGGCAGGAATTTGATGATGAAGGGCGCATGAAACCCTCACCCTGGTATGACAGGATTGTCGACGTTACCGAAGAGTTGTTCAAAATGACGTTACTCCTGAAAGGGCACACAGCCTACCTGTCCGACCGCTACAGCGAAAGGAAAGAGAGTCATCAGGAGCTCGCGGCACGGGTCAATCAGGCCAAAATCTGACAGCCAGGCATGCCCGGATGGATTACCGGGCTTTAAATCGGTTTCTTCCCAAATATCTCTTCAGAGCGTGACTGAAGTTTCACCAGGGCATTGAACATATCGTCCTGATCCAGGGAACGCTGGGATTTCTTCGTCGTGGGAGCTTTACGCCTGCGAGAAGGGCCGTCTCCGGATGGTACGGATTGCGACCGGTTATTATCCCGCTCGGCCTGGACCAGCTGCGCCATTTCCAGGGCCCGCCCCAGACGTTTGTTATCCACAATGGCCCCCTGATCGATTTCAGAAAGCTTGTCATAGGTGGAGTAGGGAAGTGATACGCCATTAAGCCGGAGCTCTTTATGTCCATCCGGGTAATGCCAGACATCGATGTATTTACCAATCGCCCGACGACTGAATTCGCTGTCTTCAATCAGATAAAGGACTTTGTCGTATTGCACTGTGAGTGATTTCGACACTTTACGAGCTTCACGCCAGTTAAATACCATATCAAGATCGTCATCGACATCCAGTTCCCGATGAACATCAAACGCCTGGCGAGGCGCTTTTGCGAAACGACGGTTGTAATCGTTCATGAACTCTTCGGCAAATGCGTTCGCAGCTTCCATGGAACTGATGCCCTGGAGCCTGAGCTCCTTGACCAGTCGGTCCTGAAGCGTCAGGTGCGCCCGTTCAACGCGGCCTTTGGCAGCACTGGTTTCTGCACAAATGGTCTGAATGTTCAGTTCATGCATCGCACGGCCAAACTGGGTATCGCCGTCGCCGCCGGTTGCATTTTTATTGTTGATCCTGAATACGCTGGCTTTGTCGCTGTACAGCGCAAGCGGTTTGCCATGTTTTTCAATATAGCCCCGGGTCGCTTCAAAATAGGTGAAAGTAGACTCAGATTTCACGAAAAGAAGCTGCATTAAACGACTGGTTGCGTCATCAACGTAAACCAGTGCCGTACACTTAGGTCCCCGATTTTCAAACCAGTGGTGGTCGCAGCCGTCGATTTGTATGAGTTCACCGGCACAGGCACGGCGGTAACGAGGTTGCTGAATTTTTGGCGCACGTTGCTTACGTGGGACCCACAGACTGGCCTGAGTCATCAGCTTACGGACGGTTTCTTTGGAAAGATGAACACCGTGCACCTCAGACAGTTTTTCACAGGCCAGCGTCGGACCGAAATCGTTATAGCGTTCGCGAATAATGTTCAGCGCGTATGCGGCCAGTCCCTGAGGCAACTGGTTGTTACTGGATTTACCACGACGGCGGCTGGTCATGCCAATCGGACCATCTTCACGATAACGCGCAAGCAGACGACGGCACTGACGGTCGGAGATACCAAGCCGCTGAGCTGCCATTTGTGTTGTCAGACGCCGGTCGATGACATCCTGAATGATTTTGAGTCGGTTAACTTCATCCAATGTGAAAAACTCCGCTGCGAGAGCCGTCATGGTAATCCTTACTTGATTATACACGCCGGACATCTTAACTTAGCCATTATCGGACATTACAACTTTGCTACTACAACTTATGTCAAGGCTCAATTGAAATGTCCGTTATCCAGCTCAATTAAAATGACCACTTTGATCTCTCATTCTCTTTACTGATAGACTTGGCTTTGTTGAATAAATCAGATTTCGGGTAAGTCTCCCCCGTAGCGGGTTGTGTTTTCAGGCAATACGCACGCTTTCAGGCATACCTGCTTTCGTCATTTTGTTCAGCGCTCGTACCAGGGCCATAGCCTCCGCAACCTGACCATCGTAGTCACGCAGCGTCAGTGAACCCCCGAACAGCTGTTTTACCCGGTACATCGCCGTTTCCGCTATCGAGCGACGGTTGTAATCTGTTGTCCATTTCCACCGCGCATTACTCCCGGTCATTCGCTGATTAGCCACTGCACGGTTACGGTCTGCATATTCACCGGGCCAGTAACCCGCACCTTTTCGGGGTGGGATAAGCGCGCTGATTTTCTTACGCCGCAGTTCATCGTGACAGAGCCGGGTGTCGTAAGCGCCGTCTGCCGATGCTGCCCTGATTTTTCTGTGAGTCTGCCGGATAAGACCCGGGAAGGCTTCTGAGTCCGTCACATTGTTCAGCGACAGGTCTGCACAGATGATTTCATGTGTGTTGCTGTCAACTGCCAGATGCAACTTTCGCCATATACGACGGCGTTCCTGGCCATGCTTTTTGACTTTCCACTCGCCTTCACCAAAGACCTTCAGCCCGGTGGAATCAATCACCAGATGCGCGATTTCACCCCGGGTGAACGTTTTGAAACTGACGTTAACCGACTTTGCCCGCCTGCTGACACAGCTGTAATCCGGGCAGCGTAGCGGAACGTTCATCAGAGAAAAAATGGAATCAATAAAGCCCTGCGCAGCGCGCAGGGTCAGCCTGAATACGCGTTTAATGACCAGCACAGTCGTGATGGCAAGGTCAGAATAGCGCTGAGGTCTGCCTCGTGAAGAAGGTGTTGCTGACTCATACCAGGCCTGAATAGCTTCATCATCCAGCCAGAAAGTTATGGAGCCACGGTTGATGAGGGCTTTATTGTAGGTGGGCCAGTTGGTGATTTTGAACTTTTGCTTTGCCACGGAACGGTCTGCGTTGTCGGGAAGATGCGTGATCTGATCCTTCAACTCAGCAAAAGTTCGATTTATTCAACAAAGCCCCGTCATGATGCAAATAAATCCGGTCATCGCAAAAGCCATTAATGGCATATAGGGAAATGTGTCATTCATTTTCTGCATTTTGCAATACCGTTAATGTTTAATTAAGCCTGCCAGGTGCGCAGGCTTAGCGCCTAATAGAGTAGATCGTTAGTCAATTAAAGTGCCATGTTCAGTATTGTTTCCGCCACTTCAGCAGTAATTTTTCCATGTTCACCTAATGCGATGTGCCCATGTTCTTTTAACTTGCCGATAACAGCTGAAATATCTTCCGCGCCCAGACCATAATCAGAAAGTCGGGTTTTAACGCCCATCAGTTCAAAAAATTCCACGGTGGCATTGATAGCCTCATCGGCCATTTTTTCGCTATCAGACTCAGGAATATTCCAGACACGCGCACCGTACTGAGCCAGCTTTTCTGCTTTTTCCTTTTTGCACAAGCGCCATAGTGCAGGCATAACGATAGCGAGGGTACGGGCGTGGTCGATTCCGTATAATGCAGTAATTTCCTGGCCAATCATGTGAGAAGCCCAGTCAGTTGGGACACCTGCGCTCAACATTCCATTCAGGGCCATCGTCGCAGCCCACATGATGTTAGCTCTGGCGTCGTAGTTCTGTGGATTTTTAAGGGCTACTGGGCCTTCTTCTTTCAGCGTGCTCAGCAGTCCTTCCGCCAGGCGATCCTGCACCTTAGCGTTAACCGGGTAAGTAATGTATTGCTCAAGAACGTGGACAAAGGCATCAACAACCCCGTTTGCGGTTTGTTGTTCAGGCAGCGTGTAGGTCATTTCCGGTTCGAGCACTGAAAATTTCGGCATAACGTAAGGGGAGGTGAAAAAGAGTTTATCCTGGGTGGTCACCCGATTAATCACCGCCGTGTTATTCATCTCTGAACCCGTGGCCGCCAGGGTCAGCACGCATCCAAAAGGGAGAGCTTGTTTCACCACGCCGCCATAACTCTTGACGATCTCCCATGGATCATTTTCGTAGAGGGCTGCGGCGGCAATAAATTTAGTCCCGTCGATCACTGAACCGCCGCCCACGGCCAGAAGAAAATCAATTTTTTCTGTTCTGACAATCTCAACGGCTTTCATCAGGGTTTCATAATGAGGGTTTGCTTCTACACCGCCAAACTCATAAACCAGGGTGTTTGTCAGGGACTCTTTTACGCGTTTCAATATACCGTGTTTTATAACGCTGCCCCCGCCATAGACAATCATGACCTTTTTACCCTGCGGGACTTCTTGTGCTAACGCAGAAATTTGATCGCGACCAAAAAGAATTTTTACCGGATTATGATAGATAAAATCTTGCATAATGATTACCTCATTTTCAGAATTAAAAGCCGTCACTACAACGAGGACATATTCACGTCGTGGAATATAAAGTACCATTTTGAATTTTATTTATTAATCAACATAAATTTCACTTACTTGTGAAATTTATTTGATAATTAATGACAGACTGGTACGCTGACGTCTCCAGTAGGGACCGAGGAGGAGGAATCGTGTGGATGAATTAAAGGTTTTTTTAACAGTGGCCAGGCTGAAAAGCTTTACCAAAGCCGCAGCTGAAATAGGTGTGACACCCTCAGCCATCAGCCACACGGTGAAATCTCTTGAGGAAAGGCTTGGGATCCGCCTGCTGGCCAGAACCACCCGCAGTATCTCCACTACGGAAGCAGGTGAAAGGCTCATTAACGAAGTTGGCCCGTTAATGGAACAGGTTGATGATGCTATTAGTCGGTTGAGTGAGCTTAGGGAAAAACCCACTGGCGTCATACGCCTCACGGCGGCAGATGATGTTATCCAGTATTTGATCCGTCCTGTATTACCGGACTTTCTGAGTCGCTACCCAGATATTCAGATTGAAATCGGCATTGACTATGGATTTACAGATATTGTTGATCAGCGTTTTGATGCCGGGATTCGTCCGGGCGATGTTCTGAATAATGATATGATTGCCGCAAAAATAAGCCAGAACTGGCGCCAGCTTGTTGTTGCTGCACCAGATTATTTTAAGCGTTATGCTAAGCCCAGGAAGCCGCAGGATCTTTTGAACCACAACTGCATTAACGTCCGCTATTCTGATACGAGTGGATTGTACGCCTGGGAATTCGAGAAAGATGCTCAGAAATTCAGTCTGAAAGTCAAAG
Organism: Citrobacter meridianamericanus; assembly: GCF_041320245.1. Taxonomy (NCBI): domain Bacteria; kingdom Pseudomonadati; phylum Pseudomonadota; class Gammaproteobacteria; order Enterobacterales; family Enterobacteriaceae; genus Citrobacter; species Citrobacter meridianamericanus. The sequence continues at coordinate 72,504 of NZ_CP101037.1, forward strand.
GGCAATATATTGCGAACAGCACGATTCATCAGCTCGATGCAGCATTAGACGGGCTGGGGATTGCCTATATTCCCGAGTATGTTGCAGATGGATATATCAAAAGCGGCAAGCTGATTGCTGTTCTGACCGAGTGGTGTCCATATTTTGACGGCTACCATATTTATTATCCTCACCGCCGACAGGATTCTCCTGCGTTTATGGCTTTTCTGCAACTTTTGCGCGACAGGTACAATAATGGAATAAGATAAATTTATGAGTAAAGGATTATGTCCACGATAAGCACCTGGGTCGATTCCTGGGAGGCGGCCATGAGGGTAGGGAAGCGCCGTCCCGTCAAGTCAGCGTAATGCTCTGCCAGTGTTACAACCAATTAACCAATTCTGATTAGAAAAACTCATCGAGCATCAAATGAAACTGCAATTTATTCATATCAGGATTATCAATACCATATTTTTGAAAAAGCCGTTTCTGTAATGAAGGAGAAAACTCACCGAGGCAGTTCCATAGGATGGCAAGATCCTGGTATCGGTCTGCGATTCCGACTCGTCCAACATCAATACAACCTATTAATTTCCCCTCGTCAAAAATAAGGTTATCAAGTGAGAAATCACCATGAGTGACGACTGAATCCGGTGAGAATGGCAAAAGCTTATGCATTTCTTTCCAGACTTGTTCAACAGGCCAGCCATTACGCTCGTCATCAAAATCACTCGCATCAACCAAACCGTTATTCATTCGTGATTGCGCCTGAGCGAGACGAAATACGCGATCGCTGTTAAAAGGACAATTACAAACAGGAATCGAATGCAACCGGCGCAGGAACGCTGCCAGCGCATCAACAATATTTTCACCTGAATCAGGATATTCTTCTAATACCTGGAATGCTGTTTTCCCGGGGATCGCAGTGGTGAGTAACCATGCATCATCAGGAGTACGGATAAAATGCTTGATGGTCGGAAGAGGCATAAATGCCGTCAGCCAGTTTAGTCTGACCATCTCATCTGTAACATCATTGGCAACGCTACCTTTGCCATGTTTCAGAAACAACTCTGGCGCATCGGGCTTCCCATACAATCGATAGATTGTCGCACCTGATTGCCCGACATTATCGCGAGCCCATCTATACCCATATAAATCAACATCCAGGTTGGAATTTAATCGCGGCCTCGAGCAAGACGTTTCCCGTTGAATATGGCTCATAACACCCCTTGTATTACTGTTTATGTAAGCAGACAGTTTTATTGTTCATGATGATATATTTTTATCTTGTGCAATGTAACATCAGAGATTTTGAGACACAACGTGGCTTTGTTGAATAAATCAGATTTCGGGTAAGTCTCCCCCGTAGCGGGTTGTGTTTTCAGGCAATACGCACGCTTTCAGGCATACCTGCTTTCGTCATTTTGTTCAGCGCTCGTACCAGGGCCATAGCCTCCGCAACCTGACCATCGTAGTCACGCAGCGTCAGTGAACCCCCGAACAGCTGTTTTACCCGGTACATCGCCGTTTCCGCTATCGAGCGACGGTTGTAATCTGTTGTCCATTTCCACCGCGCATTACTCCCGGTCATTCGCTGATTAGCCACTGCACGGTTACGGTCTGCATATTCACCGGGCCAGTAACCCGCGCCTTTTCGGGGCGGGATAAGCGCGCTGATTTTCTTACGCCGCAGTTCATCGTGACAGAGCCGGGTGTCGTAAGCGCCGTCTGCCGATGCTGCCCTGATTTTTCTGTGAGTCTGCCGGATAAGACCCGGGAAGGCTTCTGAGTCCGTCACATTGTTCAGCGACAGGTCTGCACAGATGATTTCATGTGTTTTACTGTCAACGGCGAGATGCAGCTTACGCCAGATACGGCGGCGTTCCTGGCCATGCTTTTTGACTTTCCACTCGCCTTCACCGAAGACCTTCAGCCCGGTGGAATCAATCACCAGATGCGCGATTTCACCCCGGGTGGGCGTTTTGAAACTGACATTAACCGACTTTGCCCGCCTGCTGACACAGCTGTAATCCGGGCAGCGTAGCGGAACGTTCATCAGAGAAAAAATGGAATCAATAAAGCCCTGCGCAGCGCGCAGGGTCAGCCTGAACACGCGTTTAATGACCAGCACAGTCGTGATGGCAAGGTCAGAATAGCGCTGAGGTCTGCCTCGTGAAGAAGGTGTTGCTGACTCATACCAGGCCTGAATAGCTTCATCATCCAGCCAGAAAGTTATGGAGCCACGGTTGATGAGGGCTTTATTGTAGGTGGGCCAGTTGGTGATTTTGAACTTTTGCTTTGCCACGGAACGGTCTGCGTTGTCGGGAAGATACGTGATCTGATCCTTCAACTCAGCAAAAGTTCGATTTATTCAACAAAGCCGGTCAATAATGCTGTTAAAGGTGTTTGTATAAAGGCCATTAGGGTCAGGAAGCTGATCTATGGCAGTAATGATTTTAAATTTTAACCGAGAAAGAAAGGGAGAGTCCTCAATAGTAACTATATGACTATGTGTTGTTTCTGGATGAATCTGGGGTTTGATGCGCTGTACTTGTTTAAAAGAGACACTACCTGGCAAATTAATGAATGCGCCCACCGTGCGTGTTAAATCGACGAAATAAGGCAAAAGATAACAACCAAGCATACGGGCATTCTTTTTTACAAGATCACACCGTACGTCATTGTTATCGAAAGAAATACGGAAACTAACGAATTTACGTTCAGGACCTTCGCTGGTGGTCAGTGATTGAATCCATTCATGGCATGATCCTTGTGGTACCGACCAGTAGCTGGTTTCACGGTCCCCAAAGGGATCAGTCGTGATCAACTCTCCCTTTAAAAGGAAAAGCTCAGACAGGGTATTTGCCATGGAGAATAGGGAATCGATATCGTTGCTCTGACAAAATTTTCCCAAATGATGAAACGCGTTTTTTTCTATCATAGTTAGCCGATCTCGAACTTCCTGAGAATCTGCGTACTTTAAACCCAAAGACTGAAAGCGCCTTTTTACGAGCGAGCGACATTTGCTGACTTTTAGTGCAGAGCTTAAAATTTGCTGGCGCGTCAGGACAATTTTTTCATCCATCAATGCAACTTCCTTAGAAATTTATTAAGATTTTTGATATCGAGATTTTGACGCAAAGTAACTTTTCCGGCCTTCTTGAAAAGCATTTCCGACAGAGTTGTGTTTGGCTTCATTTGTTTCTCAGCAACAGCAATAGGGATTTGGCCTACAACCTTCCTGCCATCTTGAAGCCTGGCAACTATGTGAAACATAGGGACCTGACCCAAGAGATCCTTTGGAATACTCTCTTCTAAAGTTGTCTGCTTTCTTTCTGAGATTGAACCTGAGAAGTTATTATGCGGCAAAGATGTTTCTGAACCGGTCGTATAAGTGACCATATTTGTGCTTATCGCACTCTTACCAAAGTTCTCTACAACAAGCGTCTGAGTAGGAGTATCGTTGACTCGCAAGCTTATATAATTGTTGCAGAGCCCCGTAATTCGATTGGCAGTTTCAACACTTGCCGCAGCAATAAAGTCGGAGATGGTTTGGGTGCAAATAAACAGTGCAATTTTCGCTGCACGACCCTGCGCCAGAAGGTTAATCATAGGGTTGTTAATGGCTGAGTGTGCCTCATCAACAAAAATACTTATCCTGGAATTAGCTGACATATCACCATCTTGAGCGTTGTAGCGACTACCGGCACAGGAGGTCAGATCTGACATTATTAATTGAGAAATAGCAGCTGCTGTATCGGGGTTTGAAAGGCCATCAAGCGAAATGTATAGCACCCCGCCAGTGCTGAACATCCCTTCGCTTGTTACAATTTCTCTTGATGATACTGAGTTCGGGTTAGGAGATAAAAGCTCATTTAAAGGTTTTTCAATGAGCATATCGAAAACAGGCATAATACCTGCGGTCATTTTAGCCATATGCTCTGGGTCGGACATTGAGTAATCAATAAGCTGGGAAACAGTATCTAACCAGTCTATTTGTTCGGACCCCTCGTAATTCATGAAATGAGCCGTAAACCATTCAGCGAGACGCTTGAAACGTACCGGCAAGGTATCGTTAGCGACGTACTTAACTTTTTCGGTCCAGACATCGTAACCATAATATCTCGCGTAACATGACTCCATTACCTTGACTGTAAGATTCACAATAGACATGTGGCTTTTCATGTTCTTGTGAATCAGATAAATAGAAGGCTTTTTCTCTATGTAAGAAAGCCCGGAAATCACATTGGAAACGAGAGCCTTGGCATACTGAACGAATGGGTTAACCTCACCGGGAACTGTCACCAAGCTCAAAAGACGAGATGTTAGGTCAGAAACATTAGTATAGGTGTTGCAGACATCAATACAGACCGAAGATGCTGGCTGGCCAGGATGAAATTTATAGAAAGGAAGACCGAGGGTCTTAGCCTCTTCCATTAGAGATTCTCGCCACTCTGCATCGTTCTTTGGATCTATGACAACAACAACATGACCAAGATGAAGCATGCTAATGCTTAGTAAACGCTGTAGCACCGTTTTCCCGGTACCCACGTTTCCGGTTATCAGAGTATGACCAAACCAATTGTCTTCAGTTACAAATATGGGTTCCCTACGTTCCACAGCAAAAATTGCATTGCTGCCGCCCATCTTACGAGCCATTGCGTCAAAATGTCTCTTAATTGGGTTGAAGACGAATGGCAACTCGATCTCACGTTTATCACTGGAGAGGTTAGCTATTTGATATGCCCGATCCGCATGTTCCGGACCCCACTCAAACCCATCACAAAAATAGGACTTTCGCTCGGGTATATCCTTATTTTTATTTTGATAATCCTGAACCAGTTGACGATACTTTCGCTCATTGGAGAAAAAGTTACTTTTGTTAATTACACGCAGTGAATCAAGACTAACGAACATGAAATGTCGCTTGAATACACGCCAATGAGCCATCAAAAATGGCGCTGCTGTTTTGCAACGATAAAGGCACAGCAAAAAAAGCAATATTGAGGTGAACAGAACTATTGGGGCGATGTCCAGTCCGTCTGAAGAAAGTCCCATATAAAGCATAGAAACCGAACAAATCAAAAGTATTGAGGCACTACGATACTCAAGAATAGGCCGATAAAAATTCTCTTGTGCATGGAGGTTAGTCCTCTTCGAATCTGACATTATAGGTTCCCAGCCTCTTTCAGGTTATTGATAATTCGTTCAATGTCCACTTTCGCCCGGTCTGATGCGGCCAGCAAAGTAGGCATGTTAAATGCATGGCATTTTGTATTGATCACAGCACCAGAATTAACGAGGTACTGAGGAAGCTTATTGAAAAGATCTTGAGCCTCTAACTGCGACCCAAATTTTTCCACGCAAGATTGGGTCAGATAGAGAGTATTAGGAGTACTTACCATAAATCTGTTTTTGCGCTTTCTTTTAAACGCCACCTCCATTTTGGACAGAATTTGATGCAGTACTAACGCAATTTCTACAAATTCAAGCTCTGTAACGTCACCTTCGCTTATAAGCGAGAATTCACCATTTTGGTCTGATTCAGTAGATGCAAAGACTTTACTGTTCAGATTGTGACCAGAAACAGGTGATGCTGGTTTTTGTACTTCTGCTTTGTCCGATGATTTATTCCGGTTGCGCTTGGGATTTTGTTTTTCTACCGGTGCTGTTGGGGCGAACAGTCTGGCCAGTGCTGGCGAAAGATGATGCCCCTTAGCGTCTGTGGGCGCATGCTCTCCATTTGATTCTTCAAGTACAGGAGGTAAGGCGGGCTCTTCACTTGCCATCACACTGGTTGCGGCTGCTTCGGTCTGGGAATACACAACTTCAGCTGGTGGTGGGCAGTTACCCTCAGTATCTGGTTCTGAGTTTTCTTGTCCTACAGAAACATCCATAGAGCGTTCATTCGTACCCTGGGGATCAGCGTTCTGTTCTCGGTTAAGTTCTGGTAATTCTGACGGCTCGGAGAGAAGCTTTTCATTATGGACCGAAGAGCTTGTTGCACAACTACCGACTTCTGGCCGAGAAACACTAAGCTGTGAGAAATCGGTATAATCAATGATCTCATGCTCTTCATCTTCTTTCTCAAAAAGATGTTGATAATGTTCATATTCCACAGCCTCAGTTTTCAGCGGACCAGTCGCGGATGCACTATCGGTTCCATGATATTCCACGTCGCCAGAATGTTCTTCGACTGCATTTACACGTGGGGGAGGCAGCTCAAGCGTTTGCTTTGGACGTGGGGCAGAGTTTTCAACAGAAGACTCATCATTAATCACTAATGCCTGATACATAGAAGTATTGAAAAGTGACTTTAAAGTTGTTGGCCTTCTTGGCTCATGATAGGTGAGCTGGAACCCGGCGCAGTTATCGCCGAGCTGGACTAAACGCAGATCGTCAATGTCCCTTACTATCCACATTCCATCGAGAGAGCCTTCTCTGAATGTCAGTTGGAAATAGGGCTCTTCACTGAATGCTTTTTCATCTAATCCCGGCAGCAATGCCATAGTGGTATCTATGTTGAGGTAGGGGACAGCATCAACACACACTATATAGTCATTGGAAAGTGGAGCGCTTAAAAGGAGTTCATGAAGTTGGTTGACCAGGACATGGGATTCCGTGTCCTTTGCCGATTCATCTTCACTTTCTTCTATATCAGGAATGACAGGATCAGCTGCTTCCTCACCCTCAGATTTAACTATCTGCGTGTCATTATCAATTTCATTATCACTTTCGGCTTTCTTCTCAAAATCGTCGGATGAGCCTTCATTTTTCTTAGAATGTATATCAACATCAATAGAGGCAGAGGAGCGGCCTAAATCATTAACCTTAAGAACAGCCGTCTCAACAGTATCAGTAATTTTAGTTATAACGTCCCGACCGGGCACTGGTCTTCTGTATTCAGTAACTGTTTTTTGCTCGTCAATGTAAATAAAGTCTTTATTGGCATTAACGCTAAAAAGACCCGGCACTGAGTCAGGGATTTTATAGGAATCAAAGATTAAACCAATCCACCTTAGCTTAAGAAGGTTATAGAATTCTAGTTTCCCTATCCCATTTCTAAAGATGTTTGATATTTCGTTTTCCGAATAGATACCCGGAATGAAGTAGTGAACGACACGCTCATCATCATAGGGCTCGACGTAACCACGTTGAACTAGGGATTCTACCAATACGGTCTTACCAGCCTCTCCCTGAGGGAAGTTATATTTATGTAATTCGAAATCATTGAGAACAAAATCAAGGAATGCGTTCTCGTTAAGGTATACCTCACCATTTACGATAATGATGTGCATAGGCTTAGCATTGTAATTGTTGATATTGATACTGGTAAAGTTGTGCTTGATGGTACTAATGGCCCTTGCTGCTGCATCATTAGAACGCAGACCCATGATAGGGTCACGTAAAACATTAAGGTCTGTACCAGTAGAATAGAAATCAGCGGTCCTCACGCATTTAGACAAAAAGTCATTCCCATCAGTATAAACGTTTAGGGCGGTGATCATTTTTGAATAAACACGTTCTTTATTTACCCGATCCAAAAATGCAAGACATACCGGGTTTAGGATTCGCTCAAGGAAAACGCTGGACCAGATATTATGTTGATTATGAATACGCTTTCGCCAGTGGATTTCGTATTCAACCACGTCATTTTCACGTGCCCAGTCAAGAAGACTTTGTGAGCTTGGCGTCCAAATGATCGGACTAGCTAAATTCAGGCTTACAATGTCGAGATCGTAAACCTTTCCGGCATCATGGACTAAACCACAGATAAACGCAGCATAGAGATATACTTTTCTACGGACTACTTCTTCATCTTGATATCCGATTGGTCTCAGTTCTGAGTGATGCGCATTTTTTAAAGAGAGTATGGCCACTTCCAGGCTGTGAGAAAGTAACCCACCAATACCATTATGATGATGATTTTCGGAAGCTGGCAAAAGATGTATCCAGCGAACATATTCAACCAAGGGCTTTAAAACTAAATTAGTAAATGTATATGCATCGTCCCTGATGTCGCTATCGCTGATAGCTAACATCATTGAAATTGAGTGCAGCTTTTCCCGATACAGAGACAGGATTGACTGTTCATTAAATGTCTGTATGCCCGTCGGACGAGTTGGATACTCGATGAATTTCAGGACTTCTGGATTTGGATGATCAGGAACAGTGTACTTCTGATCTCCTAGAATCTGCGCAAAAGGAGAGAGGCTTGATATATCCTCAATCATTACAGAGGTTGCATCATTCTCCTGAGATGAGAATATCCCCAAAATCCGTTTAATACATAAATACAGCGCCCTGAAATTCATCATCATACCTTATCGACGTTTGCCTGACAGTTCGGCTGCAATGTATGCCTGCACACTTTTATATTGCATTACTTTGGTGATGAACTCTGCTGGACTGTATGGCCCATCCTTACGGCGAGAAACATTCAGAGTCTTTTTCACATTCTCAACATATAAATTAATACTCTTTATAATGTTGTGAGACATAACCGGATAGTCGCTTACAGCCAGTAAACCCAATGAGTTGTACTCATACATTGTGTTCATGAGCTGGTTCATCTCGAAGATGTACTTGTAAAACCTCATGGTGTTGTGGTTATTGAAGTTGAGTTGTACTGGTTCAAAACTGAAAGGTACAAACTGAGTTGATGACATGAATGAGTCATTCTTGTCGAACTCAATTGACTTAATATAAGCAACAAGATTTTCTTTCATCTTATTGTTTTCTTCATGCAGCTCGTTGAACCAATCCTGAATAGCCTGAACAAGGTCAGGATGTTTAACTGCATCAACCGTTTTAAAGAGAGAGGAAATAGCGATACTCACATCATCAAAACCTCTGATGACTGCTCCATTTCTGGCAGTTAAAAACCGGTTAAAGTCTGGGGTGCCGGGGTTAATAATAACTTTGGCCATACCCTGGTGCTCTGGTCTACGTTGAGTAGAAGTTTGAGCGTTTACGCCTTGCTTTTTATTTGAACCTTTTACCATTACATCTTTTGGTTCAATGTTAATACGCTCATTGTCCGTGATAATTGCGTCGTTCATTGTGCCACCTTAGTTTTTGAGTATTGACGGATTTTTCGTCCAAGTTCGATATATGCTGAATGATAGAGCTCAAGCATTTCTCTGTAAGGCTCCAGCAATGCTTCCGTTTCAGAAATCATTTCGTATTCCCAGCTGGCATGGTTTACAAAACAGTTCTTAGAATATTTTCCACTTTTCATTGGTTGCACCCGTTTTGACATGTGGCTAGGCGCTCTTGTTTTATAAGGGCTGAACTGATGCCAAGTGATCGTTACTTTTCTGGCATTACCAATTAGCTCAACTTTTGGTGCGTAAGAACCCAGGTACTCCCTCTTTGGAACTTTGCTATGTCGGGTAAGGTTAATCTCTTGGTGGTTTCGTTCCTTCCACTTGATCCAGTATTTTGTAATGAGATCTTCAGCCTCAACACGCAAACCTTCAATCTGAGCACGTAAATTTTTACGTGTTAGCTCTATAGAACTTATAAGATTTGAATTACTCATGACGCCTCCTGATGTGAAATTACTATACCGGAGGAAATTTCCGTTTTTTTTCACGAACAGAAGATTTTTGAATGCTCTTTGATGAGGGAATTGAACAGATGTAATGCACTCGCTGTTTCCCCCATTCGGGAGGGGCCTTCAGAAACAGTAACAGCGAGTTTAGCCTCACTTCCATCGCTACCCCCTAAAGTTACTTTTGACAGAATGACCATTGTGGATTATTGCTTTTGATAATGTGCATTGCTCTATTAAAGTTATACATATATCTAGTGCCACTTTTCCAAAAAAAATGACCCTATGGAACTTTGTCCATAGTGACACTTTTATAAAAAGTGACCCTATGACGACATTACATAGGGTCACTTTTCAAACATAAGTGACCCTATGTGAGGCATTCATAGGGTCACTTTTCTTTGTTTAGTGATCCTATGTAAGCATGAGGTTGATGAAAAGTAAAAATGTCAGTTTATGACGGTCAGTGAAAGACGTCGTTATTCTAATCCAACGTTGGGAGGGGCTGGATTTAGGTTTTTTTTTAATCGCTTCACATTTCGTTAGCATGCGCAGGAATTTTTGATAAAATTCTGGTTAGTTTGGTTAAAAAGTGTTACAAGTAAGCGGTGTGGTTGAAGGGATAGATTTAAGGCTTATTCAAGCCTTAAGAAAATACTAAAAGTTACTTTTCACCCTACCGAACACCTAACAAAAAATCCATGTTGAAGATTTGAACAATTGTAATGGCGCAAGGACAATCAGCACATGTCAGAATCTGATAATTTAACTCGTAGCTTACTCGGTAAACTTTTCCGCACTGAGATTTCGCTTATTCGTAGTTACCGTGCATTTTTAATGTTATTGCCTGTGCATGGATCTTCTGCATATCAAACTGGGACTCCTCTTCTCCAGCGTCGCCTATTTGGGAAAGGATTTAGTACAGCCGCTGATTTAGCTTTTGAAGTGGAAACACGTCCAGGTAGTTTTTTGGTTCCGCGTACACTCGGAAAGGAAATTACATGGGAGAGGTTTTTTTCTGCGGTCTTGGACGGTGATTCCAATGTAATTCGTGAATATGATACAAATGATATTGACTATGGTATTTACGATGCCGGTGAAAAAGTGACTTTTCTGAATGGTACAGTGGATATCTATAATCCCAAGAAGATTCATGAGTTGCGTTCTAAATGTGTTGATATACAGAATGACTACTTTATGCAGGTGTTCTTTATCTCAATGCTCGCACCAGAGTTTGTAAGTATTTTCTTTGGTTTAAAACCAACTACAGCTGATGCTATTAAAGACATTGGTTATTCATCGTTAAAAACAATTAACGATGTCGTTCTTTTCCCACGTACAATTGCTTTCTCACAAGGGCATATTGAAGAGAGTGTTTCACTTAAAACGAAAGTTTTTGCCTGGGCTTATGAATTGTCTGCTGACATCCGGTTAGGAAAAGTTAGTGATGATTTGATGGAACTATTACGTTATGACACTATGTTCACCAGTCACCGTCAGGATGTGTTCAACACTTTAACAAATAAAGTTATGTTAAAGGATTATTGATATGGCAAAGGTCGATCAAACAAAAGCTAATGCTCTATTGCGAGCAGCAAGAACTATGTCGCTTGGGGCAAATAAAAATACAATACGAATTTTGTACGGTAATCATGTTGCTGAAAATATCGATTTTGAGCCTGGTGCAAAAACAAAACTCAAAAAAGGTATCCGGGGCTGGAGCAAACGCACAGATAACCGCCGAGCCTTTTCTGCTGTTATTGATGTCGCAGTTAACTATTTTGGTTTTGATCCAATAAATCCGGAAGCGAGTTTTCGGCAAATTGACTTCAACCGAATAATGAGTGTCCTTCATAATCTGGGATACTTTGTATGCGCACCGGAAGTTAATAAAATAATAGAAATCCTTACTTCTATGAAAGAAATTGAAGAACTAGGTGCCTGCGAAAAATGTAAACGCCCATACATTGTGCCAGTGACAAATGATGCTCATTGTCCACGTTGCAGATTATCTTCAACTGCTTCAGCCATAGAGAGGTATTCTCAAGAAGAATTAGATTAAATTTAAAAAAGATATCGCGAAACTTGCCTTGTCTGAATCTAAATATTGACTTAAGTCAAATTCTGTTGTTTGCTTTACAATCAAATATTAGTTACAACTTAAATATCAACTCTTGACAAGTAAAGATATAATTTGATTTTTCTTTATTCAGTTTTTCTTCGTTCCAAAAATGTGCACCTTTTTTTCTGTTGAAAACGTAAAACTACTTAGGTTCTCAAAACCTTCTATGCATGACGACTTCTTAATCGCTTTCAATTAATATATTTTATATTCTTGTCTAAGTTCGCTTCTTTGATCCTTAGCTATTCCTTTTTTGAAATATAGAAACAGCATTACTTGTGATGATTTTTTTCAGCTCTAAATACACCTGTTTTCAAAGCAATATTTGCTTTTAGATATTCGATAAAACCATGTTTTTGTTACACCGGATTTTTGACAACGTGCAAGATGGATGATCTTTCCATCACCGAGACTATCTTCTTAGTCAGCACTCCTTTTCCGTCCTTTTCAACATAAAAACGACCATGCTATACGAGCTCTAACCTTTTTTTTGTATGCCATCATAACCGCATCAGAAAAGGAGAACGGTCTATGACTCGTATTGCATTAGCGCCTTCAAAGATGGTTTTGCTTATGTCTTTGGTAATTACTGGTGCCCACGCCAGCCCTGAGCAACCCCTAATAAAAGATACGCCCTTTGTATCTGGCCAGGCTTATAAGAAGGGTTTCTTCTGGTATGACGATCCTGCTAAAAAAAGCGAAGCTGAAGAAGAAGAGGTTTTGCCACCAACCGGTGCTGCTAGCTCGCCTTCAAAAGAGGAAATGGTAGATTTAAATTCAAAATGGCTAAAAGAGAATATGCCTCGACTGTTAACGCAGGCAATGGATAACCCTACCGCAGAAAATCTATCACGTTATTACACGGCGCAAAGGTTAATGCTGGATATCAGTACGCGTTTTTCTGACAAATCAAAAGATTATTTTCTTAAAAACCCGATGATGTCTGAAAAACGCAGGCAACCAGTGGAAAAGGTGGCACTGGATGCTCACCGCACTGTTGTTGAAAAAAATCAGCAAACGGTAATGAAAGATATCTTTACTAAGTCAGGTTTATTTTTCTTTTTCCAGAGTACTTGCCAGTTTTGCCACGAAGAAAGCCAAATACTTCAATTTATGCAGAACTATTATTCGGTAGATATTCTTCCAATCAGTATGGATGGAAGGCCATTGCATAATGGCCTTTTTCAGGATTTTAACATCCCCAACGCACAAATTATTGATCAATTTAAAATTCGAGAGGTACCTACAATTTTCCTGGTTTCAAAGGATGGGACATCAGCTCAGCGCATTAGTGAAGGCATGATCTCCGCTGATGAATTAAAGAACACTATTATACTTGCCGCGAAGGGCATGAATCTGATCGATGACGCTTCGTTCCAGTCAACTCTAGATATTAAAAGGCAATATACCATCGGCGATGATGGCGTTATTACCGTTAATAAATCCGAAATGGAATCAGACCCATTCCTACTTCAAAAAATAATGGACCAAAAACTCGAAGGCTATGACATGCCTACGGCCGATCCGGTCAATTATCTCAATGCTGGCGGCAGTTTTGGAGGCACTTATGCGCAGTAATGCCGTTTTCAACTTCAAAAAGTTACTTTTGTCTCTTTCTGTTTGTGCTGCAATTTTAGCCCCGACTGCAAATGCAGACAACGCAATGCGTAACATTTTCAATGGCATGATGACGTCTACCAGCCCGGCCACCTTTTCCACAGCAACCCGTACAGGCATAGTTGGCGGGTCAATGTCTTACCGAACAACAAACGTTAATACCAACCTTGTTTCCATGTCGTTTCCAAAAGCTTCTGTCGGTTGTAACGGTATTGACGTTTTTCTTGGGTCCTTCAGCATGATCAACGGGGACCAGCTTGTGCAGGTGGCCCGTGGTATTGCCCAGGGTGCGGCTATCTATGCTTTTAACGTTGCTGTTTCAGCTATTTGTGCTGACTGTGCTGCAACGATTAATGACATCCAAAACAAACTGCAAGCGCTAAATAAATTTGCGAAAGATTCATGCAATGCAACTTACTCTTTCCTTTCTGAAAACGTGGGTACGCCAAGCCAGTTCGCTAACTCAGTTAGCTCTGGACCAGCCTCAATTCTGGGATCGATTAATGGTCTTATTCCTGATTTTGGCTCATCGATGACAAAGTCACCTGAAGCTGTCACTTCTCAGGTTAAAGCAAAGGATCCCGAAGAGTTCGCTGAAAAATTCAGTGGTAACCTCTTCTATATGTCGTTCATGGATATTGATAAGGGAACGATGAACATCGGAGGGGTAACGGAGTTATCCGGTTATAAACTGGCAGAACAACTTATGTCTCTCGTAGGTACTGTCATTATCAACTGGGATAGCAAAGGCGAAAAAGCGGGAATGGAAGTCCGCCCGTCTACCATGACTGTCACGGATTACATCATGGGGCCACCAGCTGGCGGATCAATTAAAATGCTCAAGTGTTCTCCGGCACCAGATCCATCATCCCCACGAAAGGCTCAGTGCCTTGTCATGTCAGAAGTTAATGACGGTGGTTTTAAGGGATTGAAGGATACCATTTCTGATCTTCTTTTAAACGTACAGAAAAAAATCATCAACGACGTTCGTGTTTCAGATGATGAATTACGCATTATCTCCTATATCGGCATCCCGACCATTATCGACTCTTTGCAAACATTCGAAGCACCGGAAGGGTACGCATACATTCAGGACATCAGCACTATTGCTGCGACGAGCCTCGTAATCAACATGTTGCGCCAGGTTGAGGCCAAAATTTCAACCATGAGCATACCGAGTGAGTCGCTGTCGGGTAAAAGGGATGATCTCAACCGATTAACAGACAATCTCTCAAAACAGGTTAAAGCCGCCTATGAGCTATCGCACAGCCAGGTCGGTACCAGCTCGGACGTCATTTCAACCTGGGATAACCGTCGCCTGCAACGGAAGGCTTTCACTGAAAGTATTCGTGGCACACGTAACTGAGGTCTGACATGGATTACAACATATATACCCTGGGTGATATTGATTTTGTCTGGTCGGCTTTTACCGGTATTGCCCTGATCTTTTCTCAATATACTGGTGTAAAAGAGTTCCTGACCACGGCCGCCGTTGTAGCAGGTGTGAGCCTATTCTATAAAACGTGGCTATGGCTTCAGGCTCCGACCAAAAATGAATTACCGTTTTTCTCCTGGTTTTTGGGGTTGATCCTTTTCATGATGGCAATGGTTCGAGTGGATGTAACTATTGAATCTGTAAAGTCGGGAGAGGTCAGAAACGTCGACGGAATTCCAATTTTTATTGCTGCGATGGCAACCGTCACCACTAACTTAAGCCAGGGTTTGCTGAAGGATTATAAAACAGCGTTTGATCCGCTTTCTCCGGTGGACCTGTCTGCAACAACTCTGGACGATGACATCACCCTCGGTCCGATGATCCGATTCGTGAAGTTTTTGCAATGGGGCGGCGATAGCCAGGGCTACTGTTCCGCATTTCCTGAACCGGCCAGCGGGCTAGGGCCAATGAACGTATGTGCTACCGTTCAGTCTCTTGCATACAACTGCCTGAAGGCTACCCAAAACTCAAGCGCAAATATTGCCGGTAAAGAAACTATTTTTAACGATATTTTCTCAGCTAATCTGGCAGATAGCATGGACCGGATTAATCAGGCGATGAAAGGCGCACTGAAGAATGCCTCTGCCAGTATTGTTGGCGCTAACGGTTCAAAATCTGGTACGTGTGATGAGGTCTGGTCAACTGTGAAACAGGTTACCAGTACAGCTGAAGCTCGCCAGACTATTTCCCTTATAGGACAGACAAACGGCATCCTTACTCCAGACGAAGCAAATGGTGCACCTACCGGCGCAAGCTTTACTGATGTTATGGCGTCAGCAAATGGTATGTACGGTAAGGCTATTGGTTCGTATGACGCCACCCTGAACCTGTTCATTATGAATGAGCTCAGAAATGGCGCAAGCAAATATAAGACCCCACTCGGTCTGGCTTCCGATATGCAGTTGTTTGAGGCTTCTCTGAAGCGAACCAACACAATGGCTTCACAGGGCCAGTTGTGGTTACAACTGTCGGGAGCAGCAATCGCATTCCTTGAAATGTTTGCTTATATGGTTGCTCCATTTGCTTTGCTTATGCTGCTGGCGTTAGGTGGTAATGGTGTTGCCGCTGCGGCGAAATATTTGCAACTTATCCTCTTCGTGAATATGTGGCCGCTTACGGCAGTAATGGTCAACGCGTATGTGAAGAAAGTCGCGACGGCCGACTTGGATACCTGGAGCACCCTCAACAGCCAGAATAATGCCGTCACGTGGATGGGACTCCCAGGGCTTGCGGAAACATACAGTTCATACCTGTCTGTTGCTTCCGCCCTCTATGCTCTGATTCCGGTACTCACATTATTCCTGATGACACAGTCGATTCACCCGATGATGAATGCGGTTAAGGGAGTGACCCCCGATGCGCCGGTGGATACTGGTCATGTAACGCCCAAAGTATGGGATGGCCCTAACAGCGGTAAATCTTCATTTGGTGACGTGACACGAACCGCCTTAACCAGTACCGGTCAGGGATACAGCGATGGCGGCGCAGTTGATTCAAGTAATTTCCGTCTTGGAATGTGGAATGCTGGTTCAAGTATCGCTAACAGCCAGGGACAAGGATCAGCTGTAACCTCATCAGTTATGAGTGCGGCAAGTAATTCATTCCAGGCTGGTTACAGTCAGATGAGCGAAATTGGAAGGTCAGGACAGTCGAGCCAGCAGTTCTCAACCAACCTGCAAACAATGAAGCAGATCTCGGATAAGATTGGTGCCTCTGTAGCAGAAGGTATTGCAACGAAACATGGGGTGAGTGCGTCTCAGATGGCCAGCATTGCTTCAAATGTTATTCTCAACGCTGGGCTTAATGGAGGTGTTGGAACTGGCAATGGAGCCGGGCTGAAAGCGGCTGTAGCAGGGCAATTGAGTAGCGGTGCATCTAAGACCAATACAGGCAGTGACTCGCTTTCAAATGACCTTTCAAAAGCAATCACGAATCAGCTTAGCCAGGATTCTGCGTTAACTGACCAGTTCAGTAAAGCGGCGTCTCAGGTAAGCAGCGATCAGATATCCAATACTAATGCGTTTAAAGAAGCATCGTCGAAAATGAACCAGGCGACACAGACGATGGCGCAAAATATTTCTACATCGGTTTCGACTAACGCAAGCTCCAATAGTGGAATGAGCCTTGATTCTAAACAAAGCATTAACCTGGACAGGTTCTCCGATTCTATTCGCAACAAAAACTTCAGTGATGATGATGTAAGGAATTTTGCTCGTAAGAATGGGCTGGATGAGAATGCGTTTATGGAGAAATTCAACTCCTATAACGATACCTTCAAGGCCAGTAATCAGCTTGGATCGCAGCTTCAACGTACTGACGCGCTTGTGGCTGCAACCCGAGATTTCAGTGAGCAAAAAATTGCGATTGATACCGCCCGGGGAGAGACGGCCGAAAGTAATAAACAGGATCTCCGTGAAACCTCCAGCCTGCTTAAAAGTCTGGTTTCCGACTTCGGTGGTAATGCACAGCAGCTGCTACCTATCACCAATCAGCTCGACAGAATTTCAGGTGACGGGTCAGGAATTAATACTATCACTCAGGCACAGGATAGAACTCCTGACAGCGTAAATACGTCTGGCGTGATGAGTGCGTCACGCGTAGGGGAACTGGGTGGAAGTGTAGATTCGCAGGCTAAACTCGGTCTTTCCTCCAACGCTCAGGA
The DNA here is from genome assembly GCF_041320245.1 of Citrobacter meridianamericanus. Classification (NCBI taxonomy): domain Bacteria; kingdom Pseudomonadati; phylum Pseudomonadota; class Gammaproteobacteria; order Enterobacterales; family Enterobacteriaceae; genus Citrobacter; species Citrobacter meridianamericanus. The sequence continues at coordinate 89,935 of NZ_CP101037.1, forward strand.
CGCGACACAGCATGTCCCTGGAAAAAGTGAAGCTGGCTTTACTCCGTATAACCTTGATAACGCGGGCAAAGGCGATATTCAGGGAATACATAACAACAACGTGGGCCGCACTTATTCTGATGAAGAAAGGAATGTGCTTAATTCTCTCGAAAAGAATGGACCTGTACTGAATAATCAGGGTGTAGAGAAAGTCGTCAATTCGGGTCAGGATGTCAGAAATGCAGAAGGCACATTTAACGATCTGGAAAAGGTTGGAGGTCGGGTGGTTGGTGATGGAATGGATCAACGAGCCACTGCTTTGAACAGTATGTATCAGAGCGGGCAAGTTCGTGGCTTATCTAATAACACTGATAACTACTTTAGTCGTGTTGCCAACAACCCGAACTTAAGCCGGGACGATAAGCGAGCTGAATTGGCACAGCAAGCTGTCTTTACCTATGGTGCCAGCACCATGGCTACCGGTGCCGAAAGAGAGCAGCTCAAAGCGGATACCCAGAAGATCCTTAATGAACTGGGTAACTATAACGTTAACTGGAGTATGAATGACGTTAAGAGCATCCATAGCAGTTTCAACACTCATAACAGAGCTGATGGTTCACTTGAGTCAGTCGTACGGGCAAACCTGGGAGAAGGTGGGTCGGGCGGTGGTCTCGTTGGTAACCGCACTCAGACCGTCACAGATCGCTTGGTTGGGGAAAAGATAGAGGCCAACACTGAGCGGGGCGCGATTTCTGGTGCGCTACTCGGGGGCCAGCAATTTGTTTCGGATACGCTAACCAGCGTTGGGGCGAAACCGGTAAATGAGATGCTTACGGGAGCGGGCATCCTTCAAACCCAGACATCGATAGCAAATGATGCCTCTAACCCTGCAAATATGCCTGATTCTCTCCAGGGTAAAGTCCTTAATCACATGCAGATGTCTGATGGCGTCGCAGCTGTAAGTGACCGGTATCAGAGTATTAGCAGCGACGGCGTTTCGACTTATGCGAATGCAGCGCAGAACTCTGAAAGGGCTATCCGGCAGCAATTGACGGATGACCCACGCTTTGGGCCTCAGAAAGCAGATGAATTCATTCAGTACATGAAGTCAGAGCTGAGCAACACAAATGAGCCTTACCAGTCACGTGTCGATAAAGCGGATCAGTGGCTTAATGAAAATAAAAAATAAGGGAGGTTGAATATAACCTCCTGAAATGACTATCAATAGATTGTAAATTACTGCTAAACAATTAAGGCCGCAAAGTATGTGTTTGCGGCCTTTTTTTCAGAAGTACCGCTCTTGCGGAACATTCAACTGACGGTTTGAATCAGTGAAGACAAAAATCTATCAAACTCTGTATGAGATTCAATAACATAATCAGTAGATGCTTTGTCTCTTATCTGAAAGCAGTCGTCTGCAAAACTATAAGCGAAAAGTGACATGCCATCTTCTCCGATTAACACCTTATCAGTGAGATTTGGGTCAACGTAGATTTCATTGTCTCGTGCTTCAAAGTTGCGTATGTAAATATTTGACCACAATAGATTTTCGTTCTCTGCCTGAACAAGGTTATAAAACGTAAGTCCGTTGTACTCAAAACCATCCATAGCATTAAACACTTGGGCATAATCAAGCCTGGTTTTAATGAGTTTCTGTATATCTATATAGGCGCTCTTTTTGTGATCTGCCCACTCCACTGGAGGCGGATTGCAGATTAAGTCTTTCAAGACTTCCGGGGCTACCGGGCTGGCTAAAGGGTAGTGATCTGCAACCATCAACCTCTTTAAGCTGCTGAGTAGTTGAGTTAAATCTTTCATGAGCGCCTCTTACTTTCCTACCGGGTAGATAACACCGTTCGGCGATGGCCATAGAACTTTGGTGCTTGAATTATACGGTAGATCCTTCGTAATGATGGATTGTGCTTTCGACAGTGCTGAATGGTATGGTGAATTCTGAATAAGTACCAGGTTGTCTATAGCGTTTGTGCCACCATCATCAAGAGGGATCTTGTGGTGAACCTGCCACCCAGAGGGGACCTTGCCTGTTGCAAGTTTCATCAAATCGTTAGGTTCAAACGTAGCCAGGGCATCTGGGTGGTCTGAAAGTGATTTAAGGAAGTTAGGGCGTACAGTATTGTTGAATTGTCCACGGAGAGCTAAATATTCAGCTCTGTCTCGGCGCATGTAGTTCAATTCGCTAACATTCATATCATCGAGCAAAACGTGTGCTTTTTTGTACTTGCCGAGATAACTTGTCAATTCATCCGCAGACCTTGGATTTCGGATAACCAGAAGTGAAGCCGCTGCAACCAGCATACCTGAAGTTGTTTCGTTCAATACCTGGTCATAGCCTTCAACAGCTTCGCCGCCAAGTTGTTCAGCCGTATGTCGAAATCCCTCCACATTTCCATTATAAAGCCCGCCAGCTGCGAGAAGACGACCAGCCGCTTTGGAATTAATGGTTTTTGTTGATTGGGCGTGCTGTGCTGGTGTCGTTGATCGAACGTAATACCCCGGGCGTTTCAACTGACGAGAGATGATATCGCGCAGACGGGTAAAGAGGGACAGGGGCAGGTCATTGCGTAGGTTGCCATTTGATATAACCCCCGGCCCGGCATTGCCGGTTATGTCTTTTCTAAGCAGAACGATCTTACCGTATCTGATGTCGTCAAGCGTATCGCGGTAAGCGAGCCAGGGGCGTTGATGGTGGAACTGGTGATACCGGCTGACAAACTGTGTATATCCCTGCGGTAAATTCCATTCCTGAATAATCCGGTTTGGCAGGGCGGTATCTTCGAGGTCATGTACCGCCGTGGCCGGATGTATGATGTGGGGAATATCCTCAAGGTATATGTCATCCAGTGACTTAGCCTGACAGTGATGCAGCATAATGTCCCTTTCTTGTCGAATTCATATGAGACATTATTGCGTATGGTATAAAACAATCAATCCTAAAGTGGATGGGCGTACGAGATCAGCAGTGACAGGGTAAAAGGAAAGTTACTTTGTTCATCAGCGTCCCATGAGCTGATGGTACCTTGCGTTAAGAGCTGCAAGGTCAGATTCGGTGAGGCCCGTGTAATAATCGGTTTTGTGCAAATGCGGATAACCGGCCGGAAATAATGATTCGTCGTCATCAAGGCAGATAAATGCTTTAACTCGATGTGAAAAGACAAAGTCCTCACACTCGGCAGCCCGCACACCAGTCTGTCCGTGTTTTAAATATACCGAACCGGTTGCACCTATGATTTTGTCTCTATAAGGCACCCGGAACAGAGATTTCAGATAACTTGTATTAGCGCACTCACGCCATGAGCTGGAGATAACAATCACCATGGCAGGGCAGTTATCCAGCAATTTCTCTAACAGTGGCATTCGCTCAAAGGTTTCATTTTTACACCTGTGGCAAACCCCATCGAAATCTAAGAAAAGCACGACATGCGAATCAGGGAGAGGGGCCCATAAACCAGCTGTTGTTTCTTCATGAACACATACTTCTTCATGATGAGGGTTTTTCTGGATCAAGAAAGAAGAGAGAATCTTAAATAAATTTCTTGCAGAAGAAGACAATATATTACTCCTGAGTCAGTGTGAAATATTTGTGGTGGTTTACCCAAGCCACTCGATGATCTTCTGTAATATCGGGTTGTATTTATTTAACAACAGGAGTCGGGTTTTGCTCCGGGACATTTTTAGCTATATGGCCATTGTATCGAGGAGGTTGCTGGGTCCATTGATAAAGCTCACCCATCCCGTTACGCTGCTGGATCCGGCGATTGTACTTTACCATGAAGTTAAATATGTACTTTGCACGTACCTTTGGGGTTTTGCTGTTGTAATCTGCAATCCCTTCAAACACATTGCCCTTGCGATCAACAATTTTTCTATAGAGCCACCATGTTCCAACCCAGAAACTTGCGCAAGCATCGTAAGCCAGAACCCGCCACGTTACCGTCGGGAAATGCTTTTTTATTTCAGGTAGATTGGATGAGTTGATCTGCATTGGGCCAATATCATAAGTGCCGTTAGTATTCCTGCTGAAAGTACCAACCTTACCGCCTTCATTGTCAAACAACGTAAAAACCAGTTCAGCATCAATTCCGAAGTAGCGGGCGGCATCCGTAATGCACTGAGTGTAAATCTCATCAGGAACGGGAATAGGTTTCACATCATCTGCTGGTGGTGTAAACACAACGATTTCTCCACTGAATCTACGTTTTATCTATTCTCCCATATATCTATCGACTTTCTTTCGGCTTTACCCGTTGATTTAAGCGTTTAAGCAAAATTCTGGAATTTTGGGGCGTGATAATATTAGTGCTCGATTTAAGGAGCGGAAATGAAAAAAATTATTAAGGCATCGGTATTACTTCTTTCATTAAGTACCGCCTTCACGATGAATGCCGAGCCGGTTAATACAATGGTACTGCCAGATGCAGCCCGGGATAAGCTCAAAGCCATTGGGCTTTCAATCGAGCACGTCGAACCCTCGCCAGTAAAAGATATTTTTACGGTGATTTCCAGGGAGGGGGTAAGTTACGTGAGCAAAGACGGAGATTACATTTTTACCGGAAGCTTATTCCACGTGAAAGGTAAAGATGTGGTAAACACCACTGAGCAGGCCATTTTAATGGGCGTCCGGGAATTCGCATCCAAAACAAAATCCATCGACTACAAATCACCAAACGAAAAATACCGGCTTGCTATCTTTACCGATATAACCTGTGGATACTGCCAAAAACTGCATCATGATCTGAAGTCTTATCTTGATGCCGGTATTTCGATTAAGTTTCTTGCATTCCCACGTGCAGGACTGAACTCGGTAGTAGCCGGGAACATGGCCAAAATCTGGTGTTCAGCAAAGCCAAACGAAGCTCTGGATGCAGCGATGAATCCGGTTTCAACTATCCCGGAAGGACGTCCTGATGAGGCTTGCTTAAACATTATCAAATCGCATTTCCAGGTGGCCTCAACAATCCCGCTGCAAGGTACTCCTACCATGGTGACACTAAGCGGCAAACCGCAGTTATTTACGGGGTGGCTGAGCCCGGAAAACCTGGTGACCCAAATGGGCGCTGCGCAAAAGTAACTTTTCCGACTGTAAGAGGTGTGTATGAAATCTACTTTACTGAGTACGTTAATGCTGGTTGCTGTAGGTGTACAGCCCGTTTTCGCTGCACAATGTCAGTACGGAGCCTGTGGAACGGAAAACGATCCCGGAATCGGATTTCTGATGTCATCGGTACAAATGGATAAAGGTGAACATCTAAAGGAACTCTCTGGTGTTGCGACCACAGGTGACACCATCTCTAAAAAGATGGAAAGCTACCTGGGAAATAAAAAGCTCAAGGTAAACACCGACAGTACCCGCAAGGGGCCGGGTAATACCACCATCAGGCCTACAGATGAGCTCGCCCCAACGAGGCAACTAAAAGTTATCCGGCCCGAACTGGTAAAAAATCCCGATTCGCAGCTCGTGGTAGCTTTCAATGAGCGCCTGGCCTGATTTATTGACTGAGAGCGTCCAGAAGGAAAAAAGATGTCGATACTCAGTAGCTTCGTCATCAGAGCAACGGGGATACCTGACAAAAAGTATCTCCGGGATCCCGTAATAAAACGTTGTTATAAACGTCTGAGTCGTAGGGTGCCTGCTCTAATGACGGGGTGGCTTCTGTGCATTCTGGGTTCAGGGTATGTCAGTATGGCACTGGAACAGCCTGATAGCACTGTATTACTCAGTCTGCTGCTGTTGTATGTTATGTCAGGCATTTTACTGATGCAGTTCCAGTATATGTATTCAGAGCGAAGCATAGGCTACAAGTTCTACCTGGAAGTGCTTATGAATGCAGCTGCCAGTACTCAACATAAAGAACAGTTACAGTATCTGTTCATTAATAAGCCCAATTCCATCACGATGGGCGATCTTTACCGACTTTATGATTTTAATGGGGGAGGGCGATAGCCACGTTAATGTGCGTGTCCAAAAGTCACTTTTGAACATTCTCTTCCCGCCGTCTGCTTTCAGTTCCAGGGGATCACTGCAACATAATTTCCGGAACGCAGCGGCGCATCAAATTTATCAGTAAAGGCGTCGATCATTGCTGAATAAGCAATGCTGTCTGACGGCACAGGTGCATTGCTTTGCATACTCACTTTCAGAACCTGCTTTGCTCCTTTCGCTGACGGGTATACCTCGACATCCAGCTGTCGCATATAGTGCATCTGCGACATCGTCTCAGTGCCTATTACCCCATCGACTGGCTTGTAGTCATAGTCAGTATGCAATTCGCCATGCTTGTCAGTTCTCGTTGTCTTTTTATCTACAACGTAGCCTGTCACCCCAGTAAGAAGCTGCTCGCTATACTGCATGTTCTCCTGTGAGCTGCTGATTCGGAACCTGAGCACATAATCTGGCTGGTGAGTGGAAATAATGACTCCTTTTTTTGCTAATCCATCAGCAAAACGGCCTGAAAACATTCTGGACTGAATACTTTCGTCCGGAGGGACTATCTGAAACCTTTTATTTGTAACAGGACGAGGCATTAGATCGTACGCATCTACCTGGTTTGCGAAATGATATCCGCATCCACTCAAAAGCATTGCGGTTGTGAGTATAAAGCCCTGCCTAATCATCCTTTAATCTCCAAAAAGCATTGTTTCACGAATAATTCCGATTTACCGGGCCAGTATAATCCATCGCAGGTTAATAACTAACAGGCTGAAAAGCATAAAGGTAGCTATGTCTAAAGAATTTTATTTAAAACCGATGGCCACGATTTTAATTTCTGCGGTTATTGCTACCGCTGCCTCGGCGTTAATCACGGCAACTTATTTTAAACCGAAGGTGCTCAGTGAGGAAGAAATTGGCAAAATTGCCGCTACTTACCTGGTAAAAAATCCCCATTATTTAGTGGAAGCAGGTAAGGCGCTGGAAAATCAGAACGTGAGTGCCTCAGTGGAACGAATAATTCCATATGCGCCAGCTCTGCTGGATACCAAGGAGACGCCAAACATCGGCCCTGATGACGCCGACGTCGCGGTAATCGAGTTCTTCGACTATCAGTGTATTTACTGCATGCGGGTTACACCTGTTGTTGAATCGGTAATGAATCAGAGCAAAGATGTAAAATTCTTCTTTAAAGAATTCCCGATTTTTGCCGGTTCAAAACCTGTATCTGCCATGGGGGCCGCTACGGGTCTGCACGTCTATCAGAATTTCGGTGCTGAAGCCTATCGTAAGTACCACAACAACCTGATGGCTGTGGCTCATACCTTCATGACCTCTCAACGCAAATTCGAACTCACTGACTTTAATACTGTGGTGGAAAAGTCAGGGTTTAACAGCACGTTTTCTGACAGGGAAAAAAACCGGTATGAAAACGTGATCTCCGGCAATATGCAGCTGGGCGAAGCGCTCGGGATCACCGGCACACCCGGTTTCATCATTATGAATATGAAAAAGCCGAATGCGGCGACTACCACATTTATCCCCGGGGCTATGGACGCAGCAACTTTGCAGGGCGCAATCGAAAAAGCTCGCGGGGCCTAAAGTTACTTTCACATTTGATGAGTACGGCCATGCCGGTCATGGCCGCTACGCTTTTACAACGAGTAATTCATCCCAGCGGGTCGTATATCTCGGTGATAGCATGGCCTGCTTCATACGAAAATCCTGTTGAATGCCTTCCCCCAGTAAAAACAGAGCTCCGCGCTTTTCTTTATTGAACCGGTCCATAACTTTCATCAGTGCCTGACTGCCAGGCCTGGCCGGGCGAGTATCAAACAGGCTGAGTTGCTCTGTGCCGTCAGTCATAGCGGAGAGCATTACCCCTGCTTTCGCATACGCTATCCCGGGTCTGTAAATGCGGTTCAGGATGGTCATGGCTGCATCAACCAGATCGCGGGTGTCCTGTGTAGCGGTAAGCGGCTCGATACCACAATTGCTGTAGCGGTTTTCACCTTGCGCATAATTGCTACTCTGAATGAAGACTGTGATTTGACGGGTCCACGAGCCATCCTTGCGCAGCTGCTCTGCCGCCCGGGCGGTAAAAAATGAAACTGCCTCATGTAGCTTGCCTATCTCATTAAGGCGCTGACCAAAACTTCTGGAAACGATAATCTGTTGCCTGACAGGAGGAGACTCGTGCAGCCGGAAACATGGTTCGCCATGCAGTTCCCGCCAGGTACGCTCGATTTCAACGCCAAAGCTTTTACGTAAAAAGCGAACGTCGCTATTATAAAAATCACCGGCAGTGATGATCCCGAAAGCCGACAGGCGTTCACTAATCTTTCGACCAATACCCCATATTTCTCTGGTACTGATCAGGCTCAGGAGCTTCCTGATCCTGGCCTGATCAGTCAAAACTACAACCCCGCCTGTAGCTGCCCATCGTTTGCTCGCATAGGTGCATAATTTAGCGAGGGTTTTGGTGCTTGAACAACCCACACCACAGGTAAGGGACAGATTATGAAGAAGTGTACTTCTGATCAACCGGCCGTAATCTTCATAATCTATTATCTTGTTCATGTTTTTCAATAACATGAAATTTTCATCTATGCTATATCGACTCGATTGAGGCGCGAAGCTTTCCAGCGTTTCATGGAAGCGATTTGAGTAGTCTTCATACAAAGTAAAGTTAGAGCTCCGGACTTCGATCCGGTGTTGCTGAATCAAATCCCTGCACTTAAAAATTGGGGTCCCACGCTTAATACCAACGCTTTTAGCCAGTTTATTCATTGCAATGACGGACGAATCGTTATTGCTGGCTATGATGAGCGGCTTTTTTGACAGCTTGGGATCCATCGCACACTCAAATGCCGCATAGGCTCCGTTAATATCAACGTGCATGTACATGGCTGAACTGATTCAGTGCAAAGGTGACGACGCCCCATATCTCAAGGGATTCAGGATTTACACGTATCGGCTTATAGGCTGGATTAGAAGGCATCAAAAGCAGCTCAGGATACGTGTGTAAGATCTTTACCGTAAACTCTCCATCCACCAGCGCAACGACGATAGAGCCGTGTCGTGCTGTTAAAGACCGATCCACAACCAGTATTGCTCCATCATTGATACCGGCATTGATCATACTGAGGCCCGCCGCCCTGACAAAGAAGGTTGAGGGGCGGTTGCGGACTACATATTCATGCAAATTTAATTCATTATCTTCATGCCCGGCGCACGGACTCATCACTCCACAGCTTAGTAAATCACTGAAAAAAGGTGCCATTTCGTAAGGCTTGTTGCTAATGTGCTCAAGGATAACAGACATAGCTACACTCGAATTCTTGTACTGTATGTATAAACAGTATTGCGAGTTGAAGAGAAAAGATCAAATCTCTCCGGTAACGCTATCAAGCCTGACGAAAAATTAAGCTTTATCATAAACATCAAAAACCATCTTTTACCGATAATGGCGAGCTGGCCTACGAAGAAGGTATACAAGCTAGGATGAAAGGATTCTGATGCTCCTCCCACCAAATTTTTTATCTCCTGAAGACCAGGCTGAGTACGATGCTTATATGGCAAGGTTCAGCGAGGTGGTGATGCTGCCAACTTACTGATTTAGTGTATGATGGTGTTTTTGAGGTGCTCCAGTGGCTTCTGTTTCTATCAGCTGTCCCTCCTGTTCAGCTACTGACGGGGTGGTGCGTAACGGCAAAAGCACTGCCGGACATCAGCGCTATCTCTGCTCTCACTGCCGTAAAACATGGCAACTGCAGTTCACTTACACCGCTTCTCAACCCGGTACGCACCAGAAAATCATTGATATGGCCATGAATGGCGTTGGATGCCGGGCAACCGCCCGCATTATGGGCGTTGGCCTCAACACGATTTTCCGCCATTTAAAAAACTCAGGCCGCAGTCGGTAACCTCGCGCATACAGCCGGGCAGTGACGTCATCGTCTGCGCGGAAATGGACGAACAGTGGGGATACGTCGGGGCTAAATCGCGCCAGCGCTGGCTGTTTTACGCGTATGACAGGCTCCGGAAGACGGTTGTTGCGCACGTATTCGGTGAACGCACGATGGCGACGCTGGGGCGTCTTATGAGCCTGCTGTCACCCTTTGACGTGGTGATATGGATGACGGATGGCTGGCCGCTGTATGAATCCCGCCTGAAGGGAAAGCTGCACGTAATCAGCAAGCGATATACGCAGCGAATTGAGCGGCATAACCTGAATCTGAGGCAGCACCTGGCACGGCTGGGACGGAAGTCGCTGTCGTTCTCAAAATCGGTGGAGCTGCATGACAAAGTCATCGGGCATTATCTGAACATAAAACACTATCAATAAGTTGGAGTCATTACCTAGGAGAGTTCAATCACTCAACGCCTTTTACATCTCATTTTATTTATATCACCGACTATCATAAAGATAATACATGGATGATTTCACTTTCGCAGGAGGATTTTAATACAACCAAAATTTTAACATCGTTAAGTCTAGGGAAGGTGCGAACAAGTTCCTGATATGAGATCATCATATTCATCCGGAGCGCATCCCAGAGGGACATCATGAGCCATTAACTCACCTTCGCCGATAGTGAATTCAGCACTAAGCGCCGTCAGACCCGAAAAGAGATTTTCCTCTCCCGCATGGAGCAGATTCTGCCATGGCAGAATATGACCGCTGTCATCGAGCCGTTTTATCCCAAGGCGGGCAATGGCCGACGGCCCTATCCGCTGGAGACCATGCTGCGTATTCACTGCATGCAGCATTGGTACAACCTGAGCGACGGTGCCATGGAAGATGCCCTGTACGAAATCGCCTCCATGCGCCTGTTTGCCCGATTATCCCTGGATAGCGCCCTGCCGGATCGCACCACCATCATGAATTTCCGCCACCTGCTCGAGCAGCATCAACTGGCCCGTCAATTGTTCAAGACCATCAATCGCTGGCTGGCCGAAGCAGGCGTCATGATGACCCAAGGCACTTTGGTGGATGCCACCATCATTGAGGCACCCAGCTCTAGCAAGAACAAAGAGCAGCAACGCGATCCGGAGATGCATCAGACCAAGAAAGGCAATCAGTGGCACTTTGGCATGAAGGCCCACATTGGTGTCGATGCCAAGAGTGGCCTGACCCACAGCCTAGTCACCACCGCGGCCAACGAGCATGACCTCAATCAGCTGGGTAATCTGCTTCATGGAGAGGAGCAATTTGTCTCAGCCGATGCCGGCTACCAAGGAGCGCCACAGCGCGAGGAGCTGGCCGAGGTGGATGTGGACTGGCTGATCGCCGAGCGTCCCGGCAAGGTAAAAACCTTGAAGCAGCATCCGCGCAAGAACAAAACGGCCATCAACATCGAATACATGAAAGCCAGCATCCGTGCCAAGGTGGAGCACCCGTTTCGCATCATCAAGCGGCAGTTCGGCTTCGTGAAAGCCAGATACAAGGGGCTGCTGAAAAACGATAACCAACTGGCGATGTTATTCACCCTGGCCAACCTGTTTCGGGTGGACCAAATGATACGTCAGTGGGAGAGATCTCAGTAAAAACCGGAAATAACGCCAGAAATGGTGGAAAAAATAGCCTAAATAGGCTGATTCGATGTGTTTGCGGGAAAAAAATCGGCCCAGATCCGCGAAATTTTAATCAGCGAGTCAGCTTGGGAAGAAATGACCTGCTTATTCGCACCTTCCCTAGATGCCTGTGTATCCATGCTCGGAAAGATACTAAAAAAAATGTCTAACAAAAACGGTATCTCACAAACGGAAGAATCTGAATTCGCATTTCTTTTAACAAACTATATTAAACAGACTTTGACTTTTAGAGAATGGCAACGCAATGCTGACGGAAATCAACGACTGCACTTTCTTATTAATATCTACGGTGCAAAAGAAGACGGTGGCGAAGTGGTTTTAAGACCATTTATTGTAAATCCTGATGAATTAATGCTTACTCCAGCGGATGTCGTTGAATTTAATTCGCAGGTTATCAACGTTGATCGGCAGCGTCATCCTGAGTGGTTCCGTTAACTGGTCACAAGGGTTAAGAGCCTGAAAGGCTGCGATAGTGTATACGCAGCCTATTCTGTATAGCCGTCGCGTAATAATTGTTCTAAATGACTATCGACCGTTTCCTGATCACCAGGAATATATCGTGGCCATCCTGTTATATCGTTGACGCGTTTCACTATGTATGGATGAAACCCAAACTGCTCGGAAGTGATGTCAATATAATATTGCACTTCTTCGAAGTTCAATTCACACCAATAATGGCCAAAGCCACCACTCTCTGTAAATATACCGCCATCATCTGCACCGTTACCCCCACGAACAACAGCATCTAGACCTTTAGTTTTTGCTAAATAACATACAAGATAGCTTGCAAAAAGGCATGTGCCTTTCGTCTTCTTTGTGCCGCACTCCGTCAAAACTGAAAGTAGCTTTTCATGCGCCACTCGTGCAATGCCTGATACCAATTCCGGGGACATGTCTGCTCCAATGAAATTATTAGATCGACTTAAACAGGTAATATGTAATTAGGCATTACGATAAGTCGTGCCCTATTGGTTGGTACATCGTAAGAAAAGTAACTTTTCTAATCCCAGCCTGCACTCCGGGAATGCTTCTAACCTGAATAAATCACGGGGGCAGTGCTGGATACTTGTCAACTGTATTTGGATTCACAGGCTAACTATTTTTATACAGTTTAAGTGAATAAAACTTACTTAAAGCAGCGAACCACGCCGAAAGTGTAATGAGGAATACCGCCAATTCATCAGAACCATTTTTGATAGCACTGAGTAGAGCGATTAGTCCAAGGAACACCGAAAGAAAGACTAGTATTGCGGGTAAAAGTTTATACATGATAGACGTTCCTTTTAAAGGTTCAGATAGGTAGACCAACGCAGATAACGTCGGAATTGCCTGTTGTAAGATTACGCTCATTTAATTATTTTTATAACCTATGAATCCGCGTATAATTTCATTTGTAGTAATCTTCGTAATATATATCTGATAGACATTGATCTTTTTAATGTCTTGTTGACTCACAACACCATATAAGCAACTCTTAGATTGGTTTAACACAGCGCTTCCACTAACTCCATTTTGATAAAAAGCAGTCAAACCATCAGAACCAACTATTCCTTTATAATAGTAGGTTGAGTCGGGGGAAGCATACGTATTTGAAAGCGTATTATACATTCCCGATAGAACCCAAACAGACTCACCTGGAGCTAGAACATTATCACATACTGGAAGCTTCCAATTAGGTGGGGCTTTGACAATAGTATTTTTTTCTACTTTTAAAAGAGCGAGGTCCCGGTTCTTAGGATCATCAATATTGATAACTGTTGCTGGTTGGCTCCCATTCCTTGTTATTATACTTAGACTATAATCCTTGCTTGCATCAAGCCATAAATGTGAAGCTGTAAGAATATGTTGTTCATCGATCCAAGTACCTGAGCCGGAGATTGTCTTATTTCCAGACTTGATTTGAATTTTTACAGCTGAGTCCGAAAGCTCAAAATCATTGTGGTGCATACTTTGTTTATGAGGATTATCGGTGGAACAAGCAGAAATCAGTAAGGCTGAAAGAGCTAAAACCTTTCTATACATAGTCAGTTTCCTTCGAATAAGGCGAGTTTGGTTTCTAGAATATTTTATCCAGCGAGGAATTCTTCTAACGTGCTATCTTGGTACTGGGGATATATCTGCTTCATCATGCCAAAAGCAGCAACCGCTACGCTTTCTAAGTCGGAATAGAATTTAGGCTCCGTATTAAGATCATCACCATTCTTCAGAACGCCCTCGAAGCAGCTATAATCATTTCCGAACTCTTGAACAATAATCCAGCGCCCATCACGGAAACCTACGAGCATAACCGCTGAATTAGGATAGTCGCCAGCAGGCGTTAGCCAATCAAAGTGATAGTGCTTTATCGTATCATATTTCAGATGTACATTCATTATTCCTCCGTTGGCGATTACATTATTTGAGTTTTTTCATGGACTCTAAAGAAGCGAGGTAGGAATTATAGCGATCACCAAATTTTTCTTTCGCACGCTTAACGCGCATTTTCTCCGCGAGCTCAGTCTTGTTTTCTGCCTGGTAGGTCCTATTATTTTGCGTCTTTACTTCGGCCCCTGGGCCTGCTGCGTACGTTTTGTTTTTCTCGCTAATACACGCTCGGCATTTACTCTTGAGGCCAAACTTGCCCTTGAGCTCTTTTCCAAACTGTTCAAAGGGTTTAACTTGCTGACATGATTTGCATTTTTTAAAGCCCGGGGGGAGGTAGGTGTCAGCCATGAGCTGCTCCAGTAGGTATTGATTATAGGTGATTTTAACTTAAAGACGACGTCACTTTCAAATAAATCGACTACTTAACGCTGATCTTACATAATCCTGATTATGCGCACTTAAGTTGTAATGGCTCAATAGTAATGTCCGCCTGTGGCTCAATTCAGATGTCCGCGCTATGGTAAGCTTCACTGGTCCGTTTAAACTACCGGGAGGCATATCATGAGCGCAGAAAGCTCAGGAGTGTTTACTTTGAAAGAGATCAACCGGATCAAGATTATACAGGACGTCATTGAACGTCGCATCACAACGCGCCGTGCGGCCGAGCACCTCGGTATCAGCGACAGGCAATGCCGCAGACTTCTTGCCCGTTACCGTGAAGGCGGACCGCTTGGTATGGCCAGCAGACGATGTGGCATGCGTGGTAACCGCCAGTTGCCACCCGGGCTCGCAGATCAGGCTCTGGAACTGATCAAGACGCGTTATGCTGATTTCGGTCCGACTCTGGCGCGTGAAAAGCTCGAAGAACTCCACGGACTGTTTCTTGGCAAAGAAACTGTCCGGCGCATCATGGTGCGGGCTGGCTTATGGGTTCCCCGTAAACAACGTGCCGCAAGGATCCCTCAACCACGGTACCGGCGTCCGTGTACTGGTGAGCTGATACAAATAGATGGCTGTGATCACGACTGGTTTGAAGGCCGTGGCCCGGCCTGCACCGCGCTGGTCTATGTTGATGATGCAACCAGCAAACTGATGGAACTGTTGTTTGTTAAATCGGAGTCCACGTTTTCTTACTTCGAAGCCACGCGGCGCTATATCGATAAGCATGGTAAACCGCTGGCACTGTACAGCGATAAAGCCGGTGTTTTTCGTGTTAACAATAAACACGCCACAGGCGGAGACGGGCATACTCAGTTTGGGCGAGCCATGCATGAACTGAACATCCAGACTATCTGTGCAGAAACCAGTCCCGCCAAAGGGCGTGTAGAACGAGCTCACCTCACTTTACAGGATCGTCTGGTCAAAGAGCTGCGGTTACAGGGCATTTGTTCAATGGAGGCTGCAAATGACTTCGCTGAGGCCTATATGGCTGACTATAACCGCCGTTTTGGCAAAGTACCGCGACATGATTTTGACGTACACCGTGCTGTAGAACATGATGAGGACCTGGGGCTTATTTTCACTGTTCGTGAAAAACGTAAAGTCTCAAAATCGTTGACGATACAATATGATAAAATGTTGTACCTGATTGAAGACAGCGAACTGAGTCGCCGTGCAATAGGTAAATATATCGATGTGTATCACTATCCTGATGGCAGAAAAGAGCTGCGCCTGAACGGTACGCTACTTCCCTACTCTACCTACGACCGACTGTCAGAAATCGACCAGGGCGCGATTGTCGATAACAAGCGTCTTGGCCGAACCCTGGAGTTTATCAGTCTGGTGCAGAGCAAGCGGGATAACACGCGCTCTCAGTCAATTCCCGCTGGAGATGGCCCTTCCCGACGACGGCCAAAGCAGGAAGGGAAGAAATCCCAGCGCTCACTGGATAATGATGACATGCTCGAAGCACTCAAACAGCTTCAGTCACGTTCAGAGGACATTTTTGGTAAAAGAGCCCGCTGATGGTACTCACTGGCCGGACAGTGGTTGCTCACCAGTTGATATTGTCCGGCCAGACCCATGATGTATTATTCATTTCGTTCAGCATCTTTATGTCCTGCTTTTCACGGGCATACTTACCCCATAATGAATGAAAAGAACGAACAATACTGATTAACTGCTTTTTTCTTTGCTCCGGAGATAGGCTGATAAAATAGCAGCACCTGCTGTCAATATTATCCTCAATGAAATTAAAATCAGAGTCTGATGCATATTTTACTGTTAGCATAATATCATTCGACGTTGTTCTCTCAGACTCTGTTAATGCTGATTCTATCAGGTATTCAAAGGCATACATGACAGACAGCTGGTTTTTGTCTGTCTGAATATAACCCATTGAGTTTCTGAGTATTGAGGACTGTACCAGGACCAGAGGCCATAAAAGCTCAACACCATAAAGCTTATATGTATCATGTTGATCATACTGATGTTGCTCAACACGACGATTACCTTCCCGTGCTTTACGAATATCATAGGCAAGGGATAACATAAATCCGTCTTTAACTTTAATCAGTGGGCTTTCATCCACGATGTAATGAATGAGTTCATGTAATTCATTCAGGGCTTCTGAATCTCCCCACAGTATAAAACCTGCATTGTTCGGCGTTAACTCGTATCGAAGCATGGGCTCAATCATCCTGTTGTTTCAGTCGGAGGAAAGTCTATCGGCTTTGTTGAATAAATCGAACTTTTGCTGAGTTGAAGGATCAGATCACGCATCTTCCCGACAACGCAGACCGTTCCGTGGCAAAGCAAAAGTTCAAAATCACCAACTGGCCCACCTACAATAAAGCCCTCATCAACCGTGGCTCCATAACTTTCTGGCTGGATGATGAAGCTATTCAGGCCTGGTATGAGTCAGCAACACCTTCTTCACGAGGCAGACCTCAGCGCTATTCTGACCTTGCCATCACGACTGTGCTGGTCATTAAACGCGTATTCAGGCTGACCCTGCGCGCTGCGCAGGGCTTTATTGATTCCATTTTTTCTCTGATGAACGTTCCGCTACGCTGCCCGGATTACAGCTGTGTCAGCAGGCGGGCAAAGTCGGTTAACGTCAGTTTCAAAACGGCTTTGTTGAATAAATCGAACTTTTGCTGAGTTGAAGGATCAGATCACGTATCTTCCCGACAACGCAGACCGTTCCGTGGCAAAGCAAAAGTTCAAAATCACCAACTGGCCCACCTACAATAAAGCCCTCATCAACCGTGGCTCCATAACTTTCTGGCTGGATGATGAAGCTATTCAGGCCTGGTATGAGTCAGCAACACCTTCTTCACGAGGCAGACCTCAGCGCTATTCTGACCTTGCCATCACGACTGTGCTGGTCATTAAACGCGTGTTCAGGCTGACCCTGCGCGCTGCGCAGGGCTTTATTGATTCCATTTTTTCTCTGATGAACGTTCCGCTACGCTGCCCGGATTACAGCTGTGTCAGCAGGCGGGCAAAGTCGGTTAATGTCAGTTTCAAAACGCCCACCCGGGGTGAAATCGCGCATCTGGTGATTGATTCCACCGGGCTGAAGGTCTTCGGTGAAGGCGAGTGGAAAGTCAAAAAGCATGGCCAGGAACGCCGCCGTATCTGGCGTAAGCTGCATCTCGCCGTTGACAGTAAAACACATGAAATCATCTGTGCAGACCTGTCGCTGAACAATGTGACGGACTCAGAAGCCTTCCCGGGTCTTATCCGGCAGACTCACAGAAAAATCAGGGCAGCATCGGCAGACGGCGCTTACGACACCCGGCTCTGTCACGATGAACTGCGGCGTAAGAAAATCAGCGCGCTTATCCCGCCCCGAAAAGGCGCGGGTTACTGGCCCGGTGAATATGCAGACCGTAACCGTGCAGTGGCTAATCAGCGAATGACCGGGAGTAATGCGCGGTGGAAATGGACAACAGATTACAACCGTCGCTCGATAGCGGAAACGGCGATGTACCGGGTAAAACAGCTGTTCGGGGGTTCACTGACGCTGCGTGACTACGATGGTCAGGTTGCGGAGGCTATGGCCCTGGTACGAGCGCTGAACAAAATGACGAAAGCAGGTATGCCTGAAAGCGTGCGTATTGCCTGAAAACACAACCCGCTACGGGGGAGACTTACCCGAAATCTGATTTATTCAACAAAGCCTTATTGACCGTGCACTGCTGACTCATCTCAAAACCGAACAGGAAAAAATAGATAGTCCAAGAGTCTGCAAAAATGTGATTTCGGCTTTTGCCGACTCAACTCTTTCTCTGCCGGTGTTTAACATCGGCCTAAACGAGCAGTACAGATACTGGACGCCGTGGGGCATCAACTTTATAGAATTTTCCCGCCAGGCCGCAAAAGCAAGGACCGCTGTATTTGTTCCTGATGTGGGACAGATCGAGTGGAAAAGCGCAGAGCATAAAGAACTGGCGGAGTTAAGCCTCATCGACCAAATCATACCTAAACAGTACCACTGGCTCCTGGGTATCCCGACGATGTGGCGTAACAACTATTGCAATCACGATCAGAGGCTAGCTCTTTTTCGTGAATGGAGGGAAAGCAATGGCTGCGGATAATACAAGCAGGGCAGCAGTGCTCAGAACAATGCTTTTTTTTGGCATGGTCATTTATTTTGGTTACAGCTTGGCTTTCCAGAATACTGAGGAGCTCAAATATCAGATTACTCAGGAGGTTAATGCAAGCCGGTCCATCATATCAAATGACCGTTGGAAGTCTGTCATTGCAAATAGTGAAGCGACTTTAAATTGGTTGGTACATGACTATAAGTTAATTGACTATCTGAATACTATTCTGATCCCTGACACCAAAAAACCAGCCAGAGGTATTAACATTGTTGCTGAAAAATTTACCTCTATTAATTACACTATGGCCAAAAACATACCCCTCTTACTTTATCAGTCCATTTTCCGGTGGAACTTAATCCTGGGGTGGCTAATCGTTTTTCTGCCCTATCTATTTGCCATGCTAGCAGATGGAATGTACCAGTGGAAATTGAAGAGGTACGTATTTGGTAAGGTTACAGTTCAGTTTTATCGTATTTGGTTTCGAGCATTTTGGGTGATCAGTGCTTTAACGATGGTCTACCTGGTCATGCCAAATATGTCACTATTTAACAATATCGCTCAACTTTTCCCACCAGTCGCTTTATTGATACTGGGAATTGCATTGAATCGCTTGTGGTCTAACTTTCAAAAACTCATGTAAAGGTGGTCAGATGTTAAGCAGTAAAAAAAGGAAGTCCCCTACAAATATCAAAGAATCGCTCAATGATAACGCTGACCGTTTTTATAAGATGTTTCGCATTCATACCACGGCAAAAGTTGCTATGTCGCTAATTGCCATGACCGCTGTAGGGTTTTCTTTCTACAATCTTTACGAACAATGGCAGGACGCTGAAGGGAAGAAAGACCATATAGCTGTAATACGGATTTCTGGCGAGATGGGTACCGGCTCGGAAACGGGCGATGGAACAGTGATCGCAACAGCTCTTGCCAAAGCTTACAATAATCCCCATGCCAAAGCAGTTATTATCGAGGCAGAGTCAGGTGGTGGTGGTCCCTCTGACGCCATCATTATTTACCGCCAGATAAACGCGCTTAAAAACCACCAGCCACAGATTGAACGCGTATCAGATGCCGGTGGCTCTCTTTCATCTGTAGCCGCTGACAAGAGTAACAAAACCGGGAGCACAGAACGTGGCGATGAAGCACGGTCGAAGCAAAACTCCCTCGAAGTACTCTCCAGCGGTACCGGTCGTTTTTTCTCTGATATCGCAGACTCATATAAACCAATCATCGTTAGTGTGAAAGGCATATGCGCATCCGCATGCTATTACGCGGTATCGCCCGCTGATGCAATTTATGCCGACAGTAATGCCCTGATCGGTTCTATCGGTGTGCGTATGGACCACTGGAATCTGTCAGAGATCATGAGCACAGTAGGCGTCAAGAATGAGCCCCTTACGGCCGGTGAGTTCAAAGATGCTCTTGACCCCTTCCACCCATTGTCCGATTCAACGAGGGAGTTCATGCAGAAGGAGATCCTGAACACGATGCATGAAAAATTTATAACTGATGTTGAACTTGGACGGGGTAAAAAGCTTCTCTCGCGTCATGATGCCGATGCTGTTTCTCTCTATTCAGGCCGTGTATGGCCAACACCTCAGGCAGTTAAGTACGGCCTGGTGGATGGAGATCTTACGTCAGTAGAGATCCGTACACGTCTTTCAAAAATGTACTCCACTGACACGTTCAAAAACTACAATGAGCCTCATCGTAATCTCCGTTCTGCACTCGGCATGCTGATGAGCCTGTCTTCAAATATTGAGAGCCTTACCGGTACCACTACCCGCTTAGTAGAATCTGTTAATGCCACCAGCTACCCCTCTGTGAGGTAACATGGATGCTTTCAATCTGCTGTGGAGCATTACGGGGGTAGCTTTCATTATCCTTATTTTCGTCGTGTTGCTGTGTCTGTTGGGATTTATGACCTCTGCCATAGCGGAACGGCGGACTGCAAAGGCAATTGAATCTGGGCTTCCTGAAGAAGCTCAGGGGCTACTTAGTGATCTCACCTTTCAGTTGTCGGCTCATAGCACTACGCAGGTTGATCACATTCTCGTAGCCCCACATGGTATATACGTCATAGAGCAGAAAAACTACGTAGGCAAGCTCTACGGTACTCTGGAGGAAAGCCACTGGCGGAAATGGACTCAGTCCCGAACCCTCAAGTTGCAGAACCCGTTTAAGCAAAACCAGGGGCACATCAGGGCTATTCAGTCTGCTCTTAAGGCTAGAGAACTGGAATGTATCAATGTCGTCATCATAAACGGACGTTGTAAGTTTGATGGCATCAAGCCGGAATGGTTATGTATGGGGATGGACGATTTTATCCATAAAGTCAAACAACGACGAGGGCTACGGTTGTTCACACCGGAGTCTGTTCAGCACATCTGTTCGGTGTTGAAGTCAACAAGGAAGTCGCCAGGGCTCTATACGGACCTTACTCATATTCATAACATAACGACAAAGTACAAAGCCCCGATGAAATTCGAGCAACGAGTAACATACATTCTGCTCAACTTTATCCATTATCTGTGGGCAAGTCTGTTCACTAAGCAGAAGCCTTAGCGCTCTATCATTGGTAAGGCTGTAAAATGTCTGCAAAAGGCCCCATCGGTAAATTGTTGGGGCTTTTTCTTTGCGTAGTTCTGATACGGTTTATCCTGTGGAGCATTATGGCCACCAGCCAGCTGGTGACTGGCCAACGCTTTGTATGACGTAGCCTACTCAGGGCAGGCTATTTTAGAGGGACCGATTTTTATCCGGGCTAATTTAGAAAGAGATAATTTGAACTTAGGCGGGCTGACCACCAGCAGAGAGGTAAATCACTAGCCGGTGATATTGACAGAAGTCGTCAGGGGTTTAACGCCGGAATATTTTGCCAGGCCTCCTGCAAGGTCTGCAAGACTTCTACAAGTGATAGTGACGGCCACAGGACTGTTTCCGTCATTATCACTCCAGGTGGCTCGCACTCTACTGGTACCAGAATTAAAACAACACGAGTTCCTTTTACCTGGTAGGCAAGGTTTACTGCCGGTTGGCGGTAGGAGGCCAGTACACCCTCACCATATTGAGCAGGGTTACTTGCCCAGTTCCGCACCATTGCATACACCTGAGGCATATACCGACTATCCAGATCCCCTTTGGGCCGTCTGAACGGCACGATTTCTTCTGAGCGGTAGGTGGTCGTTGTTGTATTGGTTGTCATCTTTGTCACCTCCCCTGTTCGTCCATTTAGAGTTTTAAGCTGCTTTACACATCACACTCAACTGATTATTTAAGCTGGTCATCGTCTCTGGCCAGCATAGCCCAACCATTCGCCTGGTTTTCGCGGGAGTAAGGATTCATTTCAAAATAACTATCTACCGCGTCGCTGTCCGCAACAGAACTGTTGTTAGCTCTCTTTGAACCCTGAACCACTACAGCATCAACCTCTGCGGCTTTCCCGTTGCGCTGTACCAGGATTTTAACCGTATTGGGCTTACGTCTTGCGAGCAGTTTGTTGGCGATAAAAAGCACAACAATCCAGGCCAAAAGCACGTATAAAAATGTATTCATAATGCCCTCCTTTGTATGTGATTATTATACCTGCTTCCATTGCAGGCCAAACAGGTTCGGTGCATGAAAAATAGACTTCTCTCCGGCGTATAGCAATCTACTTACTGATCTGTTTTCGTATCAAACTGTATGGCATAACCGAGGGGCGTACGTGGTGAGTCAGAAAGTTACTTTTCCGTAATAGTTAATTTCAGATCCTTCTTCCAGTTACGCTTCAGTATAAAACCGATACCCTCTAATTCAGCATCCTTCACGTTTAATACGCTTCACTTTAAGGCAGGGCTTTTCGGTTGAAATGAATTCTTTTTCCGGTTGCTGGACATGGGTTTCATCCTGATAGTTAAAGTTGCAGGCTATCAGTCACCACCACCACCTCCGTCACCTCCTCCACCGCCACCATCACAACCACCAGCTATGCTATTTTCACCATTACAATCACCTCCGAGGGGGTTCAAATGGCTGCTCCCCTGTAGATGGTGTCCTTGCCAGATCGAACCCGAACCAGCGCCTCCTGAGCGTCTTTGCTTGCCCTGAGGCAATTGTGCAGGCTCACCAGCACCGGCGGTACCAAAAATGTCCCGGGCAATTTTATAAAGAAGGTAAAAAGGTACGCCCAGCATCATAAAAAAGATTACTGAAAATATTACACGTTCCATTGATGATCTCCTGTCTTGTGAGAGACCAGTTATATCAGGGTGATTCAGTATTTCCGTTTAGAAAAGAGTACTAATTTGGCCCTGTTCGCTCTTAATTTGCCATCCGGGAAAAAGTCATAGGGATAGGCCTGCCAGAGTCAATAACTTCCAGTGATCTGGAGGAGACCCCGGCTCTCTGAGCCCTCATGGATGGTACGGCTTTACCCCTTGTAAACAGATTCACGTTCCGCAGGACAAACATCGACTACTGACGTCTCATATTTGCTGACGCTAATCCGACGTCTCATTGCCGTCTGCTTGTTTTCTTTAAAGGGTGTATTAGACGAATATCAAATCGGAATGGTAGGGGATGTGTGGGCACCATGCCCGGCCCTCTTTGAGCATCTGAGAGATTGGAGACCTAGCCGGGTAAGATAGCTACTTTCTTACGGGTTACCCTTCAAATCCAAAGACGAAACGGACGCTGCCGTTCTCCACGTGGAGACGCTTTACTTCTTCGACAAATTCCTGGATCACCTCTCCGGCGTTATCGGGTGGTATGGCTGACAAAATTTCTTCCGAAGTCAGCCATGAGTATGAATGTTCACCGAATAAATCATCATCTTCGGACGGTATATCATCAGGTAATCCGCGTAATGCGTGGATAAAAACTGCTGATGTGCTCGCCCTTTCACGATCTACATCAAATCCGAGCCAGGCAAAGTGGAGATATGATCGGTCCCCTTTATAATTGCTTGATAAATTAATCCATTTACCAGGCTTTTCTTCCCTTTGAAATCGCCAGCAGATATCAACGCCCATTAAGAAACTCCATTACTATCGTTCGTATGAGATAACTATCATTTCAGAATACTATGACTTCTTCCCGTATAGAACTAATCGCTCACGCCATTTAGCTACTTACTTTTTTTACGTACGCTTGCAGCGCAGTACCTTGAGAGAAGTAAGTAAGACTGGGCGAAGCCAACCGGTTCCGCCACCTCGCTCACCGGCTTTTAGGCGTAAGCACTGAAGTCAGCCTCCATGCTAACTGGCGAGCCTGCGAAAGTCAGACTCGTTGTTATAAAGCGGCATATCGTAAGCAGTGTCTGAAATGAACATTCGGATCTGCTCAAGCGTCATGCCACAATGAAAACGGGTTACGCTCACATTGGCCCGGGGGAAGTCAGCACAAAATGCATTCAAAACATTCTCATGGACAATACCAATGTTGATTAACGCAGCTGGCCCGTTGTCACGGAAAGATACGACACGGAATCCCCCATACCAGCCTGACTGGGAGAAAAATGAAAATGCACTCGTTGCCAGACCATTAGACAGGTCATAGCGCAATTTCCCGCTCAGAGACTGGCTGTCTCTGCTGTACACGCGATTAATGAAAATGCCGGGACCAACTTCTACCGGCTGCTTGTTGCTTGCTAAACACGGAAAGCCCACCAGCGAAACCTCCCTTTCTCCTAACCAGTTTACCTGATACCCGGCAGTGAGAAAGTCAGTCAGTTCTACGCCAGAAAGAGCATTAATGGCCGCAATATCGGTATCCAAAATATTTACGTTTTTCATATTCATCTCATCTATATTCTAAAGTGCGTTTTTTGTCTATCAGCCCGAGGATTGAAAATTTGAATATTTAATGTGACAGAAAAATACCTGTCACCTTTTCAAAAACTGCCTGCAATTGAATATCGAGAGAGTCCATTTTAAAATCCACCAGCTCAGCTTTATTATCGCAAACCGAATAAAAATAGGAGTCAAATGCGTCTGTATCTTCATCTTTAAAAATACGGAAGGAATTAATTTTATTATGCCCTTCAAATTCGGCATGAATACCATAGCGAACCGAGCCGTCATCGAACTGAACAACCCGTCGTACAGAATTAATCCGGACGTACTGTTTTAAGGCCCTCGCGAAATCGGCATTTAACGCCAACGCTCGTAAGATTGAATCAGCGGTTTCATTCTGCTTTTTACGATCATATTCAAACATCCCACAGCCGGTGTTACGAAAGACCGGCTGAAGAGCATTAACCAGGTTGAAGGAATCCACGTTTCTGTCGTTTCTGTACATGAGATATCTCCTGCCCCTCCGCTATACGAAGGGGCTTGATAGGGTTACTGCCAGGCTGCGATCACTTCTTCGCACTGGAAATGAGATAAGCACTGCTGGAGTAAAAGGGCCAGCACCGCTGTGTTAGGGACGCGATTGTTACACCACGCGTTGAATAGCAGCTGCCATGGACCGGCATAATACCCGGCCAGTTTCTTTTTTTGTTTATCTGTGCAGCAGCTGGAAATGGCCTGCTGATAAAGGCTTTCATTCTCGGCACCAGAGCGTTGTTGCAGTGCCTGATAAATATAGGAGTAGACAGAATCGGAGCAATTAGATGCATAGGCCAGATTGGTTTTCATAATACCTCCTGTGTTTTTGGGTATTATATAAAACTCCGACCTACTGGCTAATAACCCACACTGTAATTTCTTTTAAAAACACAATAAATTTTCAAAATTGGACCAGTGTGGATTTAAGCGAGCAGTTTAAATCTTTATGAACTAGCTTTCAAAGAGGTTGGTTTTTCGGGAAGTTTTTTGCCAGACCAGCATGTTGTTTTTTTTTCTGTAGTGCAGATTAGCTGGTACCTGCCCCTTCTTACCTCTTTGAGCAATGACTGTTTGAAATATGGTAAGCCCAGTTCAAAAACCCAGTAACGACCGTCTGCAAAAACGACTGAATTTTCAACGCCATCCGAAGCCACCAAGGATGCATCATTAAGTAGACGTTCTTCATAATGAAATGGTAATGAAAATGTCAGATATAACGCACAAAGTACAAAGATTCCTGTGAGACTAACTGCCAGTGAACCACAATAACCAGAATAAACATTTAAATTTCTTTTGATAAATTTCTCATGCAAGATTACAAGCAGACAGAATACACAAGCTACCAGCCCAAATCCTACATGCAGATAAAACTGTCTTATTTCATCATTCCAGACGATGTTGTCCCATTTCGTGCTTAAGATTGAACCCAACAAGGAGATAATAAAAGCGGCAATTTGAGAACTGATAAAGTAGGAGAAAGCTGACTTTGAAGTTATTTTTTTCATAGAAACAGGAACCTCTTTACCTCGTTCCTGATCAGAGAAAAGACACAAAACGCACCATGCGCAAAAAACTGCAAGTCCAGATGCAATAATCTCGCGTAAAAACATATTAAACGTTTCCGATAATGAATAAGTAATTACCATATCCTCTCCGTAAGTCTACATATAATTCACACGTGACAAATAATTAAAGGCATTGCTATTCTATCATTATGCATTGCGTTTAAAATCATTTCTAATTCAGCAGAGTAGCGATACAGGCATTTCGCTATCCTAAAATCTGGTAGCTTTCCATTTCCTTGCTGAGATAAATCAAAATAATTCTATTTATTGCCTATTCGGATGCTGCAAAACCTTATAAATCCGGATGTATATCACTTAACAGTGAACCATTCGGTGACTTGCTCTCCGTGAGGTCCACCGGGTTTATCCAGTAGGGAACATTCTGCTTTTACCGTTTACTGCATACGCGAGCAGGAATTCTGTTGCAGTTCTGCATTTGCCTGCTTTTCCAGTGCTGTCATAACCCGGCGGAGCATCGCCAGAGCCTGAACAGGCGAGCTCCCAAACTGCACTTTCACTTCATCCGTATCATGATCCTGAATCAGGTCGAGGATGTTCACTTCGATCCCTGCCCCGTTTTCATCTTTTGCCGTGCACTGAATACTTACCCGGGTCACCGAATCCGTCAGGACTGGCAGTGGGTTAGTCTTGTCTACGTTGATAAAAGCCTTCTTCATTGCCCTGTTTCCCCTTGTCCTGAAAAAGTTACCGACCCGTCCGGATGGAGGGGTCGGTCAGAAAATCATGCCTGTCCCTTATTCATCTTCTCAGCATGCTTACGCAGGTACTCTTTCAGGTCAGCATGAGCATTGATGATATCGTTCATTTCATCATTGGTCAGAACAAGCGTGTAAGTATCAGTGCTGACAGATTCACCTTCTTTAAGCTTGGCTTCTTCAGCAATACGTTCAAAAATCGGGATCGCGGTGTCGGCAATGACGGTCACGGTCTTTTTGTTCAGAACGCTGGACATGGATGGTGCTTTACCTGCCGGGTTCTGTTTAGGAGCGCTGTCCTTTGGAGCCGGAGCTGGTTCCTGTACCGGTGGCGTAACCAGCGTCTCTGTATTGCTTTCATCATTCAGTTGATCCGGTACCGGGGTGTTAACGGTAGCATTACCTGCCGGTTGCTCATCACCGGAGTTTTCCGGAGTCTGCGGATCTGCCATGCGCTCTTCTACCTTGGCAGCTTTGACGAATTTCAGCGTGTTTTTCGTCGCTTTACCATAGATGGAGATCGCCTTGTTGATGTTATCTACCGCATCCTCACCGCTGTACATATACTCGTCCAGCGCAACGTACATGCTCACCTGATCGCTCACAAGCATGGTCTGTAGTTCAGAAGGCAGGTCCAGTACGCGAACCATCTGGCGAAGATGCTGCTCTGATTTACCACGTTTTTTTGCCAGTTCCGCAAAGGTCTTAGGCTCTTCTTTATCTTCAACAAGACGCTTAATTGAAAGCGCTTCAGCTACGACAGACAGCGCCAGGTTGGAGTTGCCGGTCAGGGTGAAGAGTTCTGCTTTTGAAGCGCTACCGCGAAACTCTTCGCAGCGAATACGAGTAATGCGTTCACGCCCTTCTGCTTCCAGCTGGCGGTTTGCAATAGCGATGGAACGGATACGGCAAGCCCCCTGACGCAGTACAGGTACGCCATTAACCATCTGAACAACGATAGGCGTCACGCTGAACGGGTCTTCCATGTAGGCATCGGCCAGGCTGTTCAGGTGTTCCACAACGTGAGGCATTGAATAGTAGAGCTCGCCCATACCGGCCGTGCGGGTGTTAAAGCCTTCCTGCTCTACAACAACCGAAGGGTCAATGATAAGGCCGTTACCTTTACGGGCACCGTTACCAGTGCGTTCCAGGTAACCACGAAGGCTGATTTCGTTGCTGTTGTTTTTTACTTCAGTTTCGATTGCGGACATTTTTGTTCTCTCTTTTGGTTGGTTGTTTAACTGCGCTACAACACAACAATACCAGGTTCGACATTTTTTCTAATAGGTTGCACAGAAGAAAAAGTAACTTTTCTTAAAAAAAATTCCTGAGACAATACTACTCGATCCGTCCGTTTTAAATCTTCACAACAGTGGGCCGTTTTTACGTTTAAGCAAAATAGCTGGTTCAGAAGGTGAGTCGGAGAGAAAAGTTACTTTTCCGGTTGTCTGGGCCAGTGATGAGAGAGTGGCAGGACAGGAATGGCTAAACCGGTGCGGGTCTCTTGTAAGTCGCAGGGGATTGAGGAGATATAGAGGTAAACCGGTACGTTCAGTTTTTGGATTGAGCCGGGCTTTTGGCCCGGGCTTAAGGAAGCGGAAATTTGAACGAACTGGCAGGTAATGATTTATGCCGCCGACAGCTGGCCGTCAGTGCTTTGCTGTTCTGGTTTGACAGTTGGGGGATAACCGGCAGTTAGCCGCTGGCATTCCGCATCACAGAAAGCCCTGAGGTTGCTGAAGACGGACTCCATGAAATCAGCATGAGCATACGAGTCTACAGGACGTGTCTTGTTATCTTTCATCTTGTTCTCCTCAATCATTATTAAAACCAGCGGATTTAGTTCCTGGCGCTCCATCTGCTGACCGGCTTTCCCAGAGAGCAGCGATGTGTCGGGTTCTGTTTCTCATTTTATCGTTTTCATCGGGCCCATCCGGCCGTATAAGAGACCGATTTGGCATGTTTAAGAAACGTACTGGCGACATTAAAAGCTGAGGTTGGCTTTGGAATAAAAGGATACTTTTCCCGTTTGTCAGGTCTTTCGCTACCGCTGCACGATGATTCTGTCAGGCATTCTGCGCCCTCCTTGGCTGTACATCTTGAAACAAGCGGTGGGATGTTCCCTTCCCCCTGCTCACCGCAGAATAATTGGCAAGTCCCGACGGTCGTTCCGTACGAGCCGGGTCCAAATAATGAATAAATACAACGCCACTTCAATTGTATTGACAATAGAAGTTAGGAGGATCATAGTGTCATTCATGGTGCGGCTTTCGCACCACCGCCCCGGCGGTACCGGGCAGAACTGGAGTACCTCATGAAACTTTCCCGTCAGACGACTTCTGATACTTCTGTTGATGGCCGTTCACGCGCATATGCCTGGGGCCGTGTCCATTATTTCATTATCGAACATGCACCAATGGCTGAGCTGGTCGCTATTGACGAGCTGCTGGAAAAAGCTGGCTGGAGCAATGACGGCTGTCCGAACTATGAGAAAGATGACGAGTTTGGTAATGCTGGTTACAGCTGTGGTTACTGGATCGATATTGACAGCGTGGGAAGCTTCAAGGCTGACTACAAACGTCTTAAGGGTGAGATTAGTGCGCATATCGCCTCAAAGGCGGCAGAGGTGGAGATCCGCGTACTGGACTCGATGTCCGACAAAGAATGTAAAGATGTTGCCTCGGTGGCATGTACTGTTCGCCGTGACTTACGTACGCAGTCCGAATCGCTTCATTCACTGCGTACTATCGTAACGGTTGATCATTACAATCCCTATGTGATCACCAGCCGCCCGCTGAGCATTTCCGCCTGGACACTTATCCACGACTGTCTGAAAACCGGCACCATCAATGACGTCTGTTCACGGTTGAGTTCATTAATCCTGCACTCTGAAGCCGCGATTGCCCGTTGTAAGGGAAGCTCCGACTACTCTTCGGAACACGCTCAGCTATCGTTTTTTGCTGGTAACGACTATGTCACCAGACGCACCCTTGTTGATGCAGCTCACGAAGAGGCTCTGCGAATGAACCGCCGCTTTGATGAACGTATTGCAATGAACGCGGATTCTGATGCCAGAAGGCTCCAGTGCGAATTCAACCTGAGCAACCATGTCGTACAGCGTCGGACCGTTGAATCTGCTCATATCCAGGCAATCAACGAAGACGTCACCCGTTCACAGGCGGAACCACGCTGCCCTGGAAAGCTTCTTCTGAAAATGACCAGTCATGAGGAAGTGCGGGACTCACTGAGCACCTGTTAGTCCAGCGACACCCCCTGCGGCTCTACTACCGGGCCGCAGTCTGCTCCGGCCAGATGGTGCCAGTGGCGTAATGAATTTGTTTAATAAGGCTGAGTATGATGAATAAAGAACAACTAATCGACAAACTGGAACGCGTGGTATGTGGTCAGTACTCCTACGAAATGCAGGAGCTTGCGTATTCGGCCCTCTGCTGCATTAAAGGCACCCCGGACGACTGCGCTAAGTTCCCTGTTACGCGTCCGCTGCCTGACACCTTAGTGGACGTATGGGACGAGATCGGGCAATACCTTGGCACAGGCAAAGCCATTGAAACTCGCAGTTGCGGCGTTTCGCTTCTGCTTCATGGACACTGCTACGATTCAAATCATGTGCTGTACTGGCGCAATGCTGGCGCACTTCCAGCAGCTTGCGATACGCCACTGGCTGGTGGGTCTCGCAAACTGTTCACCTGCTCAGCCTGTGGAGTGGACGGTCTGGATGAACCACCTGAAACCAGTTGCCACTGCTGCACAGAGGGGGCCCACTGGATTGAGAGCAGGCTCTTCACCTCCGGGCAGGCAGACCCTGAAGAATTTAGACCCGTGGCGGTCGTGAAAGAGTGTGCAGGCTCAACGCCGGATGATCGGCTCATCTGGAGCGTGATTGAACAGCTCAACGGCGAACTGGCGGAAGGCGATAAACTATTTAAGCAACGCTGACAGATCACGTCAGCATTTATATCAGACGAACTCCAGAATAATTTAAAGCAACCATGAACATGAAAAAGCCCAAAGCTGCATTACAGAATGCCATGAAAGAAGATGTGCCAGCTGTGACACAGATTCAGATGCGATCTACGGTTTCCAGAAAGGTTCGCTATGTAAAACAGGCAAATCGAGAGGGTCTGAAATTATCTGAGTGGATGTCGCGGCATCTCGACGCTGTCTGTGATACCGCAGATGAGATTCATAAAGGCAAACGCTCAACTCCGGTTGCGCCTGGGAAGATTCCCCCTGAGGTATACCAGGTGATATACGATCAGTGCGGCGGGTTCGTGGAGTGTGATGCTAATGCCCAGGTAATCTGGGAAGCCTGCCGTGATGCCATTCTTAACGGAGACAAAGGGTAAACGGCAGGTATCGCCTGTCATTTTTACCCTTGTGAGGAAAATCCTGATGAACCATGAGAGCCGAACTGTATACCTGAACACGGCCATTGAGGCCCTGTTGAAAGCTGAGGCGGCTCTGAACGAGCTGGCATTAGCCTATGTACTCAAACCAGGTGAAAAGGCAAGCGCATGCCATCCCCGAACCGGTACGCTTTCCACAGCTTCCCAGGTAAGAAAACTTCGCCGTGTTCTAGAAAAAAACAAGTTATGACGGCCCTTATACGCTGGCATAATGTACCGTGCTTCGCTCATCCCAGCAGTATGGGTTTTAAACTCTTCCATTTTTAAGAGTACGGGAAGAGCCTTATTATTGTCGCATACCCTACGGATGCATTGCAGTTCAAACCGCTGTTCGGTGCAATTATTGCTGTATCCGGCGGATTTGAAAATGACAGAAATAGTGATGTAAAGCTCCGCCATTAAAGAAATGCCCCGTAGTTTGGCGAATCAACTTTCTGAATTATCTCGATGAACACCATTTAAGGAAATCGAATGTGTGATTTTTGCAGGGCTGACGAAAATTACTTTCATATGGCAGAATGCGTGTATGACCAACTGGTTAAAGAGTATCCCGTAATGTGGCTGCGGGATTCAACCCGGATCGGGGCCTGCTACCTCTGTCGAGAACTGCTGTCGCCGGAGGGGATGGTCCTGGCGATGCAGAGCGCTTTCCCTGCGAAGGGATGGCGGCTGCGTATTTGGTACAATGAAACCATTGACGAAGAGATAGAACCGCAGCGTGGAGACTGTATTGAGCTGTCCTCCAGGGCGGACGCTCTGCTGTCCTTCATGTCGTTCCAGGAAAAGGTTTAGCGCTGCGGCCCCCCTCACAAAAAGGCGCTTTCCGCGACAAATCTGGTACGACCGGACAACGTTGAGTCAATTCTTGCTTCCCCGCAGAAGAATCCCTATGAAGTAAAGTAGAGGTAGGCATTACGCCCACCAGCAAACCTGATAACTGTTCTTTGCGTAACATCCTCAAACTTCTGGTGCCTTCGTAGACTGCGATGCGAATGCCCATGAGCTGAATTCACCGTATCATTTGACCGGATGCAGCGAGAACAGAAATGACAATGTTTGAACGATTTGCCAGACGGCCATAAAACTCTACTGGGTACAGAATAAGGACTGACCGCAATGGCTACGTTCTATGAGCTACCGACCAGTGAGAAGTCCATTGTTTCCGGTACGTGCCCGGACGAGCACCGGTGAAATTTTTCCCGACTGGATTACGCTAAGGCTTTTGAACGGTTTGCGTGAAGTGGGACTCTTTGGGTCTGGTTCTTGATTTATACAAAAGGCTATATGCCACAAGACGGGAGGAAAAAAGGGTTTCCCCGACTGGAGAAACCCTTTCAAAAGGTGCCGATGGCATACTAATCCACACCCCGAAAAGAGGGGGTTGCCCCCCTCTTTGTCAGCTACTTACCGGATTCGTAGGCCAGGATAGCAGATACCTCCCTTGTTCCGTCTTTCATCCGCAACTCGCAAAGCGAGTTTCGTGTGAGCCAGGTGAATATCAACAGCGTTAAACAAACTATTAATATGCACAAAACAATGGGTTGGTTCGGCATTTTCATGGCCTTCTTCTCCTGTCAACGCAAAGCAGAAGTGTCACCATCGGTGCGAAACAGAGATGTCATGCTTTGGTTCAGAGAATGCGTTTGACCGCCTCGCTATATACTTCCGAGCGTTCTCTTTTCCCAACAGAAATCACGAAAACGACAACTTTCTCGTCTATAACCTGGTATACAAGGCGATAGCCTGAAGACCGGAGCTTAATCTTGTAACAATCAGGCATACCACGGAGCTTGTTTGCTTCAATCCGGGGTGACTCAAGTACTTCAACCAGCTTCTTTTTCAACTGTTCACGTACCGTCGAGCCCAGCTTTCGCCATTCCTTTAGTGCCCGCTCGTCAAAATCCAGAAAATACGCCATCAGAGTTCATCCAGCGTCACACGTACTGGCTTAGGATTACGAAGTCGTTCTTTCACTATCTCCACAAGTTCAGCATCTTCATCACTCAGGAGTGTCTGTTTGAACGGCAAGCGTTCATTGTCAGCGATATACTCGAGCATGAGACGAAGCGCTTCAGAAGGAGTTACGCCCATTTTTTCAAGCGCGGCGTAAGAACGCGCTTTAAGTTCATCGTCAATACGTAGGTTAATGCTACCCATGTCTTACACCCCTTGTAATTACAAATGTCATTACAAGTATCGCACTACAACATGCTTAGGGCAAGTCACGAAGTAAGTCAGAAAGTAGTCGTAAGAACGGTGATCACTGTCCGCTTTGTGCCAGAAGCGGACTTTTTAAAAATATTGCGTGCCCAACAATTGGGCGCAGGTCACATCAAGTACCCTCAGAATTATAGAGAATACCTGAAATTTTTGTAGAGCGAGGTTTGTTACCCTGCCCGACCAGCGACATGTGGTTAGTTTAGTGATCAGAAATGTCGAGCGTTTGGTCGTTCATTGACGCGGGATCTTCCAACGGTTCCACATGAGTGGTGATATGGATAAAAGGCAGTGCGGTGCGGATATCATTCTCTATACGCTCGGCCCAGTCGTGCCCATATTGAACAGTCCATCGCCCAGGAACTAGGATGTGCATTGTCATAAACGCCCGCCCGCCAGCCTGGCGTGTACGTAGTGCATGGAAATCAAGCCCCTGTTCACGATATCCTGCCAGCAGTGACTCGATTTTTTTGAGTTCTTCCGTGGGTAGCGATACGTCCATCAGACCTGCAGCTGAACGACTCATAAGCTGATAACCAGTCCAAACGATGTTGGCTGCGACCAGCAATGCAACGATCGGATCGACCCAAAACCAGCCGGTCAGATAAACCAGTCCGACACCAAAAATGACACCGACCGACGTCCAGACATCGGTCAGCAGGTGATGAGCATCTGCCTCAAGAGTGATAGAGTTGTGCTGCCTGCCAGCCCTTAACAAAATGCGAGCCGTCACAAAATTAAGGATTGATGCGACTGTTGAAACCAGTAATCCGAGACCAATCTCCTCAAGCGGCTGTGGAGTTAACATCCGCTCAACTGCGGTATAGGCGATACTGGCTGCCGCCAATAGGATCAGAAATCCTTCGAAAGCACTCGAGAAATATTCGGCTTTGCCGTGCCCATATGCATGGTTCTCATCGGCCGGAAGCGCAGCCAAGGTCAGCATCCAGAGCGCCATTAGGGCTCCTGCGAGGTTAACTACGGATTCGATGGCATCAGATAGCAGACCGACCGAACCGGTCATTTTCCACGCCACACCTTTGAGTCCGATAGTGGCAATAGCCGTGGCAATGGAAAGCCAAGCGTAGTGCGTCAGCGGACGAGGTAACCCTTTTGTTTTAGTCATTATTAACTTCCTAAAATAGGACGACTAACTCACATTTCTATCCATGATAGATAATTAAACAATCATTTCGCCATGAATATTTTTTCGTTTTTATTAAATTTAATTAAAAAGTCTCTGCAAGTGCTGTTTCATCTTCTAGTAAACTAAATTTTATTTTTAGGGTTTTCTTCAACTTGAAGTAATATTATCTCACAACAGATTAGTCACTTAGGTTAACTGAGCGGCTTTTATATTTTTCAATTAAAATATGCAAAACTCCCATTGCACCATGTGCATAAAAATAGACCTCAATGAAAGTAGTAAAGAACTTATGCCAGTGGATTACTGTTTCAGCCAGATTTGACTGCATGGTATTCAACAAGAACCATAGGCCACCTGAAAGTGCTACAATTAGCAATGCTAGAACTCCAAATCCTTGGATTGTACTGGCAATACCTCCCGAATGTGCATCGGGCAGTCGGAAACTAGTCAACGTTTTTATATCTTGCTTAATACCACTAAAGTCAAGCCCTACCCATGAAAAATAATAAGTAAAACCTCTTTGAGTAAGCATCCAACTTAACATAATAAAACCACAAATAATCAGTCCTAACCCTGAAATAATGTGCATCCAGGTTATAACTCCTTCAAGACTATGTTCACCAATTGCTTCGGTCTCTGTCAGATTAGAGTTAATAATTTGTGATAATATTAGAAATGCCACAATGATGTGAAGAATACGAAAAAAAGGAGCGTAATCATGGGGTAATAGATTCCAGAGTCGCAATTTCATTAATGAGTCCTTAGTAAATTTATCGATGATCTTAATCATACAAAAGAATTATTAGGATAACCTTAATTCTTAAAATTGCAGCAGGCATTAGTTCACCTCTGATATGGCCACTTGCGAAATGGGAATGGTAACTGTTATTACTATGTGTTTACTTGCTGTTCTTGTTACGCAGCCCCTTAAACACATTACTTTCAAATATGATTTCCTGCTGGGTTTAAATATGTGTCTTTCTATAGTGCGGCAACCTATTTTTACACCAACTCATGAATTAAATAAGAATCATAAATTAAATGAGAGGTTTAATTCTCTTGCTTAACGCGATGATATTAAATGGAAATTTTAATTTTTGTAATTTATTAAACAGTTAGAATGAGACATGGTAAATACGATCTTCCTTTAGATAATTCTGATAGCACTTTTTCTACTGGGCAGTCTGCAATGTCCGCTTCACGCCCTGAGACATTCGACAAGCTTTTTATGGCTTCAGTAAGGGCGAGTGTCTCGCTTCGAGAGCCAGCAAATATTTCGCTTCGTCATAACAGGTTCTGGCCTTCCAGCAGCGGTAAATGATCCTTATCCATTTGAACGCCAGTGCCCGGATCGCAGACTGATGAGATTTGCCCTTTTCTCTAAGGCCCTGATAATACAGTTTGGCCCAGTATGATGAATTAACCGTCTTGGCAGCCCATTCAACAAAGGTCTGCCTGACGAACTTGGCACATTGCCATCGCCAGTGAACCCATGATTTTTGGCCGCTTCGTTCGGTCACCGGTGCTATACCTGCGTAGTTTTGAATTTCTTCAGCGCTGTTAAACCGGTCACGATTATCACCAAGTGCAGCAAGCATCCGTGGGCCCATGCACGGTCCCATGCCCGGAAGTGATTTGAACAGCCCCGCATCTGGCAATGTGTCAAACAGCGTTTCGATTCGTTCGTCATAGGTTTTGATGATTTCACTCACGACTTTAATTTGTGTCGCCAGTGCTGCTGCCATCAAAGCATTAGCCTCTATAACACTCGGGTCTGTAGTCAATGGGATCGCATTATCAATACTCGCAACACGTTGCTCGGTAAGGGCCATAGCGCGACCACCTTTGGCATTCAGAAAGTTGCGGATCGTGTCGCGTCTGGCTCGTTTCAGTTGTTGCAGACTGGGCCACCGGATAATCAGCTCACACAACAGTAAGCTACCCCGATGTGAGAACCACTCCAGTGGCTGAGGATAATACTGTTTAAGCGTGTTGATTATCCGGTTCACAAAGCGTCGTTTATCTTCAACCAACTGACGACGTTGCTCAACCAGTTGCTGAAGTAAGCGAATATCCGCATTGTCGGGTTCAATAGCTTTTATCTTCTGGGGGTAACGCAGCATTAACTCTAATGCCAGCTCGGCATCCTGCGGATCATCTTTAGCGCCGCTGGGCGAGAAGGCTTGCCGATAACGAGCCAGGGACAATGCGTGGACGGGGAAAACGGTGATAAAGGGGTATTTTTGAAGAGCATATACCACGGGGCCCTTCTTCAGTTCGAGAGCTATTGCGATTCTACCTTTTACTTTCTGGTGTAACTCAGTAAGCCAGGCATCAAGCGCTTCTGCTGTATGTTCAATCACATCGAATACGCGTTCACCGTTTTTAAACTGAACACAGACATCGTGTTTTTTATCAGCCCAGTCCAGACCAACGTGCGCAGCAAATTGATTAGTCACAGTCATCACCAACTCCTTTTTATCGGGGATTGGTATGCATTCCACGCTCTTCGAAAGAAATATAGCCAGCAGTTTATCTGCATGCCCTGAGTATTCGTTAGCGAACGTGGAGCACCTACTGGCTCGAAAGAAAAGCGGCGATCATCACATGATTCTCGCTCAATATTCGTAACCAGTAAGCGCATACCCTGAATCACTTCAAAGTGTAATTCTCAGGGTACGAATGACTATATCTCGCTCTTAGCGGACATTAGCATAGGCTATTTACCATAACGCCGCATTACGCGTACCGCTCAGACGGCCTGAGCGCGTTTCTGACGTGTCCCCGTTAAAAACAGTAACAAACCACCCGAAAATGCACGCCAGAAACGCTACGTAAGAATCTATCCTATGACTGGATATGCACTCAACTGAATAACGCCTGGTTTCAGTCCATTTTATCGGGATCAGCCTTCTTTCTGGGTAATTTAGGGGGCTTCACTTGCTGATTACTTTGCGTGCGGCGCGTGAGCCAAGGATGGTCAGCTTTAGGTTTTACGTAGAATTTTGAGCGTAAATCAAAACGGGCATTATCCACACGTTCATGGACACTTTTTTCATCATCCAGTGGTATAGGCTCCGGGCCATCAACATATTTTTCCCA
The DNA here is from genome assembly GCF_041320245.1 of Citrobacter meridianamericanus. NCBI lineage: Bacteria > Pseudomonadati > Pseudomonadota > Gammaproteobacteria > Enterobacterales > Enterobacteriaceae > Citrobacter > Citrobacter meridianamericanus. The sequence continues at coordinate 127,360 of NZ_CP101037.1, forward strand.
TCCCAACGCTTTCCCATCATACAGAACCTTAATTTCACCGTTAAAGCTTTCGCATACCGTGACAACCGAATGCCGAAGTCGATATCCCCGGCCTTCACTGCGAATCTGAAACGCACTGCTTTTGTACTGGAAAGTGAGATTTTTGGAGAGAACGCGCTTCGCCTGGAGGCTGAAGATATAACCCAGTTCCTCTTCAGAATGGTGTACATCAAGATGGGCGTTATCAGCAATACGAGGCGGCGTAGCAAACCGGTTGTTATAGGCTTCAATAAAGGTCGGCAACCATGCGTTTGCTGTTTCAATATCACTGATACCCTGAAGCCGCATTTCTTTGACCAGCCTGTCCTGCAGTGTCTGATTGGCACGCTCTACCCGCCCTTTTGCCTGCGGGCTGTTGGCATGGATTGGCTCGATGCCCAGTGTCTTTATCGCACGTGTGAACTGAGTCAACTCTCCTTCCCGCTCCGGGTTATTTACTCTGAATATACTGTGTCTGTCAGAATAGAGAGCCAGTGGTACGCCATGATCATTAAGGTAACCCCGGAGGGTTTCCATGTAAGCCCGGGTTGTTTCTGCAGGAGCGAATCGTAGCGCCATCAGAGCGCTGGTAGCATCATCGATAAAGACTATCAGTGTGCATTTGGGGCCCCGACCTTCAAACCAGTCATGAGGCGAGCCATCAATCTGGATGAGTTCACCGTAGGATGGGCGCCGCATCCGGCGCTGATAAATTCGGGCAAACTTACGACGACGTTCGCGCCATATGCCCTCCTCTACCATCCACTTCCTGAGAGTTTCAATGGATAAACACAAGCCGTGTATCTCGCGCAATTTTTCGCACGCAAGCGTAGGTCCAAAATCAGCGTAGCGGCCTTTGAGGAGTGAAATTACTGTTGCTCTGAATTCGGTAGAAAAGGAATTATTGGGACGCTTTCCACGTCGGCGGGAAACTAGACCAGAAGGCCCTTCATTTCTATACCGTTGCACCAGACGTTTAACCTGCCGAATAGAAATGCCAATGCGTGCCGCAGCTTGTTCCTGAGTAATATGGCGATTAAGTGACTCCTGAATAATGTGAAGTCGGTCGAGTTCCTTATGACTCATCGTAACAGTCTCTTTGATCATGAAAAATCCCCCAGAGAATTGTCTGGGGACATTTTAGAATGGTTCAAAGGGGACATTACAGCTTGGTGTTAACAATGGCCTTCTTCTCCTTGCATTTAAGCAGGCAAGAGGCTACTCTGAATGTGACTAGCATACAGGGGCCTCGGGTTAATTGAAAAATTACTCGGGGCTTTCTGCTTTTACCACAGTCAAACAGTGTTACCGCTGGCTGGGGCAAAAGCCTCCAGCACCAGCGTTATTATACCACCCTGCCCTGATCAGCCAAACACCCCGCCTACATAAATTACTGATTTTTCATTTATTTGACATGATTCACTTCCGGTTGTCGGCGAAAGTCATTTTATACTAAAGAAAAGGGTAACGGGCAGCTGCTGGGTCGGAACATACAGTGCAGTTCCTGCCCGTTTAATTTCCGGATGCAATGGTAGGATCAGGAGGCACTGCTTCCGTTGATTAGGGAAATCTTATGTGCCTGAATACGGCTGTATTCGAGATGGGATGCAATATTACAGATGCGCTCCAGTCGATCATGCAGCCTCGTGTAGGTCAGTCGATGAATACCGGACATTTCATCAAGTAGCCAGCGCTTGATGTAAGGGTTACAGGAAAGCCGGGCAAGATCGTCGTCATCCACTTCGTCAAAGAACCAGTACTGCTCCATCGGGACTACCTGAAATATCCACGGCCGGGGATAGTCCCCTGTGACAACCAAAAACCATGCAAGAAAGCATAGACACAGCTCAACGACCATAAGCATCGAAAATTGCGAATAACTTAGACCGGGCACATAGGGTGAACTATCCGCAACATACCCCCTGAGCAATTCCGCCACAAGGTAGCCCAATAGCGTCAAGGCCAGCATCAGGGTCAGGATTAATCCCCCATTAAACGCTACCGAAGCCTTTTGAACCCGATCAGGTGCTGTCCGGCTGCGATAGTTGGTCACTACTCTTTCTACAAGTGCCCTTATGGCAGCCTGTTCTTTACTGACATCAGCTCCGGAAAAACCGGACGGGCTTTTATTTAATTCAGTCATACCCCACTCCTGTTATGTGCTCTACTTAACAAACACGTAGATCATACAGAGCTCACGGACGCACTCCTGCCAGATAAAGGAGGGAATTTGGCTGTAAGACGGTTAGCCAACAGTTCAGGTTATGCGTGGGATCCGCCCAGTCAGAAAGGATTCCGTTAATAACAGGCAAGGTTAAAGGCAGATGGACGGTGAAATTGTGGGTGCTAAAAGGGGGTATTACTCTTTTTCCTGCATAGCGGTTTTTTCAGCCCGGGTGGCCAGACGAACATTTCCGAAAGGCTCACGGACAAGCAGTGGCTTCTCCTTCTTCCAGCCCCTGATAGCCGTTTCTCCAAACCGACGTGGTGCATTGCCGTTCCAGCGAGCAATCACATGGTTATCATGAATTTCAATAATGACAACGGGGTGGACAATGACCGTTGAAATGGTGGTATTTCCCATTTTGGTACGGGTTACAGACCAAACCTGCATCCCGGATTCCAGCTGGCTGATTTTCATATTATATCCTTAAGCCATCACGAACTGCGCCACAAACAATTAATGTGGCGCAATTTACCATAAACAATAAACATCAGATACCCGTGAAAAGATTTCCCTTTATTTTAAAATTCTTCTGGAGAAAAAATGATATTTCCAGAAGAGGTCAGCGAAATTCAGAAACGGCCATCACAATGGTGCTGCGCTGACGCTGGCGTTCTGCCTTGCGCTGCCTGCGGCGATAGATCTGTTTTGCGCTGACGTAAGGGCAGTCCTCACGGGTATACCAGCAGCAGCCGCAAGGTTCGGGCCGGGGTTTTCCGGCAAGTCCAAATGGTTTCATCAAGTCACCTTTTTAATGTTTTTAATGGAAAGATACTTACCTAACCCATTGTTTTATAGGAAATAACGTTGTTGCATAAACAGATACAGATAACCCTCAGGAGAAAACATGCAAAGGTTATCAGTGATAACCGCGTCCAGATACCGAGTGTCAGTCTGTAAACGTTTTATCACCAGAAAATGTGCTGCCGCAGCCTTAATGCCAGAACTACCGTTTACAACATTATGTATACCCGCTTTGAATAACGAACGAGCATGAATTACCTTTTCCCGGGCCGCTTCGATCTCAGCATTAATAACGCATTGCCGCGCCTGGATGACTGCCTCTCCGGTTAAATCGCGGAAATTCATTAGAGATGTGATCATGATTGACTCTCCAGATTATGTGGAATCATTATAACAACTGGCACCACGCCACAAATAACCTGAGATAAATTCTTTGAAATATTCCTATATATAAGGAATTACAGTCGGAAAAGAAACAATGAAATAGCGCCGACCGCTTAAAATCGATAAATTAAAATGGACGGCACTGGAATGAAAAACTGAAAGTAGTAAGACCGTAATTATCCTTCACGGATGTAAGCTTTAAAAGAGGAGTACTGGCAAAGCTTTGCCAAGTACTTCGGCGGTTGTGTCTACGATTTTACGGATGTCATCGATCTGCGAAGGCTTATTCAACACCACCGTAAAAAGCTCTCCTTCGTTATCAGCCTGCTCGCAGTTTCCGTATCGGCTCCCGTCGTACAGCTGCACAATACGTGACATAGAAGACTTTGTTTGTTTCATGGCTTTGCACCTGCTTTTAGGCAGTTTGGTTACTGGTTATCAGAAGCTGGTTTCATGCGCTTCCGGCTGGGACACGAACTGGTATTTGACGCCGCCAGGCACACCTACTGCTTCGGCAATAGAGTCGCAAAGCCGCGATAAATCATTTAGTGTCATCGGATATTCAATATCTACTGAATATAAAGCACCTGCATTTTCAGCATCTTCGATGTTTTTATACTGGGCACTAAATATAGCAATGGTCTGAATTTCGTGGTTATGCATGAACCGGTCCTTATTAAATTATAAAAGCCACCCGAGAGTGGCCTGAGTGGAAACTTAAATCTGTGAAGTATATTTGAGAGATTTTTTGCGATCCAGATGCCGGGCAACAATGGTTCCGATAACAAGTAGCGTGATGACCGCACTGAAGAAGGTGCTGTCAGGGACGCCCTGGAAAAAATCACTGAAACTGTAAACAATAAAAATCAATGCGCAAAAATAGAAAACGATACGAACATAAGGGGTAAAAAACATTTTCATCGGTTGCCTTCCATTCAGGGAGAATTCTCAGTAATTACATCACACCTGAAGAGAAACTATTTTCGTATAAATGAGCATTTTCGACATATCAGAGGGGGGTTTTACTCATAAATGAGGTAGTAAGGGTCACACTTGAGATGAAAGTTACTTTCCTGGCTGCGAACGAACTATCTCAAATGTTAGAGGTGTGCGTTCGCCTTAAGAGCTTCATGCCCTGAGGAGCTCAACTTGAGCCGATAGTATAAACCTGGCTCCAGATGCCTTACTGGCTGGCATAACTCCACGAGGCCCAGCCGGAACAGGACCGGAGAGCTCCTGCACGTCACATCATCAGGATTCCCCATAAACGTACGCCGTTCTCTGGCCCGTCTGAAATTGCCAGAGATATCATAGATCGTGCCGGATGCCATCCGTCTTAACACGTAAATCTGCGCCCTTGTAAGCTTCTGGGCGGAACTGCTTAAACCTGACATACCTTCCCGGCCTTATATAAAACAATCCGCCAGCAGCTCGACTGGCGGACAATGTTTGACTGGAAACAGCAAGGACATACTATTTGCTGACAAGTTTGATATTGGTTTCACTCATTCGAAGTCGAAACTCCTGAAAACCCTGCTCTACCGCTAACTCCAGCCACTCAACGGGAATGGTATAGCTACAATCAGACCCACCCAAAGCGGCATCACAAGCGTAATCCCAGTCCTCATCCAGTTTTGGATTCATCCCCTGGGCGTAAGCCACAGTATCGCGGGATGCGGGAGAGCCCTCAAGCTCAGCATTAGTGATCAGGTATACACCATGACTGTGCGCGAGAAGCACTTTTGGCACCAGATGTGTGCTGGCAATTTTTGAGGATGAGGGAAAGAAAACCCTACCAGCTTTACGCGCCTCTTCTTCAGTCTGTCCCTCAGCGTTAAGGAGGGCTCCCCCCGGATAGCATGCCGGGTCATAGATCTGATCTGGGGTGACCGAAAACGTTTTTGCGGTGCGAATTTCTTCGATCAGTTTATTGATATCTGCCATTTCAAATACGAGAGTGGTCACAGGCTTACTCTCCCTCTTCAGTGGACAACATCAGATACTTTGTTGCCAGCAGAAGCTCTCCCACATCCTTGAGGGACAATTCAGCTTTGCCTTCTACGGCAAGCTGCAAGCGCTGTCGAATTGCATGAACAGAATCTGAAGATAAAGATGCCATTTTGCGCAAAACGGCATTAGCCTTTTCTACAGCAGGATACAGAATTTCTGAGTTGGTATTATCTTCGTCATTATCAAAGATAATTTCAGAATCCATATTGATGTTATCTTCAAGCCAGCTTGAAAGCACTTCAAGTAATGACATCACCTTTTCAATTTGCATATCGCCTCCTCTGTTAACATGAAACAAATATAACAAAGTGGCTTACCCGGCTAATAACCTGAGCAGAAAGTTTTCGAACTTAGTTTGAAAACAAGTTTTCTGCTCAGGTTAATGTTAAAGTCGCTGGGTAAAAGATAAAAGGCACTGAAGATGATTTAAGCATCAAACAGACTAAATAGGATTCCGTCTTTTATAACGCTTTTAAAATAGAATGAATGAAATATAAATTTTGCGTTTAAGAATGAACGCTGTAGAGGATGATTTATCCTGTGATATGCAGTTTGTGGCCTTTAAAAAGGCTTTATTATGGACTTGAATTGCAAAGAGAGCACCGACATTTTTCTGGGGGCTCCCGCAGAGAAAAAGCTGTGAGGTTATGAAGACGTATAGGAGGTATTCGGCGAAATACTGTATGGCCACAGGAGAGCTTCAGCACCCATATCCTGCCGCCTCGCTCGCCTGTGGTGATTTCAATATGTTCTACGTCATACCACGTAGTTGTATTTCTCACTTTGTTTATGCTTCCTGACACCGCGTGAACGCAATCTTCGTCTGGATGCGTTCATAGATGGAAAACTGCCTTTCAATGGAATCGGCATTAGACAGTAATTCATGAAGCTCAGCAGAATCTGTATCAGGAACGATAGCGACAGAAACTCCATATTTACGCCCAGTTCTGATCAGGTGCGCAAGTTTTTCCTTCTCTGATTCTGTGAGCATTGCCAGATCCCTTCCGGATACCTGCTCGATAAATGGACCAAGGTTTTTCGGAAAAAAGGGTTCGGCATCAGAATTATGTACCGGGAGCGTTTGCGGCTTATCGAAGCTATTGGACATGAAAAGAACCTTTATAGTTAGAGAGGTGGAGACTGAATGCGTAGCCCATTAAAATTAGTAGTGCCACACTCGAATGCTAATCATACTTTATGATGGCTATGGTAGGAATGGCCGTCAACTTAAACCGCCAGAAGCGAGCCATTCACCGTTAAAGTAACTTTCCCGTATGATGTTCTTTTTATGGAATGAGTTGTTCACACTCCTCTTTAAGAGCCGCCCTGGAACGAGATCGACAGACTTTGCTTAATGAAGAGCGTAATTGATGTTCATCAACCCCATCAGCGACAAACTGACCAATTTTCTTTTCAAGACGCTGCATTGCCTCATAAAGCTTGGCATCAGTATTATTTTTAAGAAACCTCAGTATATAATCAGCAATAATTTGAACAGGAGTAAAGTTACACATCATGTATCCTTAATAAGTTGTGTAAAAATAAAACCATAAAAAACATAATCAGAAGTAGATTATTATACTTGAGTAAGCTTTTCAGCTAACAAGCTGGAGAAGCAGATTCCGGTAAATTACTACATATTTGATAAAAGTTACTGAATAAAAAAGCCCAGCGTACCGGGCTTTCATTCAATTTGATTCTAAGAATCTGACTCGCCGCCTGATTTTTATACCAAGAAGAGCGAACAAAACGCCAACGAATGCGACGGGACTACCTACTTTAAGACAATTAACCGACGCTTTTGAAAAGGTATGTGATTTAGACATACGTTTTTGCTCATAACGAATCGCAAGTGGTGAGACGGATTTATCTAAAGCTGTCTTTTCCAATGCATAACGAACTTTCACGGGAATATTTGACTGTAATACACCAGACATATACGCCCTAACAACATTCTGTGTTAACTTCACATCTGGCTTGCCGAGTTTTATATGTAGTTGCGCCTTTAAATAGTTTACAGATACCTCTTCGCCTGAGGGCCAATTACTATCATTTAAATATGCGACAAGTTTATCGTATTTTTCATGTTTTACATATTTCTTGATAACCTTTACAGTCGAAGCTGAAGTGGCATCAGTCTCTTCCGAACCTAAAGCAGATGTAAAAACTGACAAGCCGATAAGAAAAGCGCCAGCAATTAGAAGCATCGGGAATATCTCACCTATTTCCTCCCCCTTTAAAATTTTAAAGGCAGTTGAAGAAACTACTAATAGCCCCATAATCCCTAATAGCAACTTAGAATATGTAGTTAGGAAGCCTCCAAATGCATCGCCAAAATCCGAAACCACTAACTTATCTTCACCTTCAGATGAATTGAAGAATGACAAGGGCACATCAATATCAAAGTCCAGAACTGAAGGTGAGAGGTGTAATGACAGCAACCACAAGCAAAGACCAAAAATCATTATCAGCAGGCCCGCACCAAATATCGCGAAACCTGAATTTCTAATCTTTATAGACCGGTGAAAAAGAAATGACAGTTCACGGGAAAAATCGTCACTACTCTTAAGGTTACGCACCATGATCTACCCCTTTTTGTGTCAGTCGGGTGCGCAAATTCTCACGCATGGCAAGAACCTGTTTTTCTGTTTCCCTGAGCTTAATAGCCCCTTCTCTCTGGATTTTAACAACATCGCCAACCGTCTGGATAAGCGTATCCTGCACCTCTTTAAGGGTGCTTATATCAATAACCAGCCGTTGGTTTGCTTTCATAGTTTCTACTGCATTGCGATGCAGTAATTTTGCATTACTACGGAGTAACTCATTGTGGCACTGTTGCAAATAGTCGGTGGTGATAAACTTATCATCCCCTTTTGCTGATGGAGCTGCACATGAACCCATTCAAAGGCCGGCATTTTCAGCGTGACATCATTCTGTGGGCCGTACGCTGGTACTGCAAATACGGCATCAGTTACCGTGAGCTGCAGGAGATGCTGGCTGAACGCGGAGTGAATGTCGATCACTCCACGATTTACCGCTGGGTTCAGCGTTATGCGCCTGAAATGGAAAAACGGCTGCGCTGGTACTGGCGTAACCCTTCCGATCTTTGCCCGTGGCACATGGATGAAACCTACGTGAAGGTCAATGGCCGCTGGGCGTATCTGTACCGGGCCGTCGACAGCCGGGGCCGCACTGTCGATTTTTATCTCTCCTCCCGTCGTAACAGCAAAGCTGCATACCGGTTTCTGGGTAAAATCCTCAACAACGTGAAGAAGTGGCAGATCCCGCGATTCATCAACACGGATAAAGCGCCCGCCTATGGTCGCGCGCTTGCTCTGCTCAAACGCGAAGGCCGGTGCCCGTCTGACGTTGAACACCGACAGATTAAGTACCGGAACAACGTGATTGAATGCGATCATGGCAAACTGAAACGGATAATCGGCGCCACGCTGGGATTTAAATCCATGAAGACGGCTTACGCCACCATCAAAGGTATTGAGGTGATGCGTGCACTACGCAAAGGCCAGGCCTCAGCATTTTATTATGGTGATCCCCTGGGCGAAATGCGCCTGGTAAGCAGAGTTTTTGAAATGTAAGGCCTTTGAATAAGACAAAAGGCTGCCTCATCGCTAACTTTGCAACAGTGCCCGTTTTTCCGATGTGCCGAAATGCCCGCTTACCAGGGTGTGCAGCTCATTCAGAATATAATCATACATCTGATAATGCGCTTTCCACGGCTCCTGTGTGGCATTGACATAAAACCCGGCACCCTGGCCGAGATCGTACTCTTTATCATCCGCCACCTGACTGCCGCGCGGACTGGTATCCGGCGCGACAATCACCAGGCCGTGTTCCGCTGCGTAACGCTGTGCCCCGGCTTTGGTGATAAAATTCTGCTCGTTGCAGGTCAGCCCGGAAAGCCAGTACAGCACAGGACATTTCTCTGTTTTTGCCTGCGGCGGCAGAAACACGGAAAAAGTCATCGGCGTGCCGGTCACCGCAGAGTGGTGACGCCAGACTTCCTGGCTGCCGCCGAAACAGACGTGATGTTCAATCCGTTCCATAGTATCTCCCTGAATACGTTATCAGTAATGAATGACTGTGCGGATGGATTTGCCGTCGTGCATCAAATCAAAAGCTTCATTGATTTTATCCAGTTCCATGGTGTGCGTGACAAACGGCGCCAGCTCGATTTTGCCGCTCATGGCATCTTCCACCATTCCCGGCAACTGGGTACGCCCTTTCACGCCGCCGAACGCCGTGCCTTTCCAGACCCGGCCGGTCACCAGCTGGAACGGACGGGTTGAAATCTCTTTTCCGGCACCCGCCACCCCGATAATTACCGACTGCCCCCAGCCACGGTGCGCACTTTCCAGCGCCGACCGCATCACATTGACATTGCCGATACATTCAAAGGTATGATCCACACCCCATTTGGTCATTTCGACCAGCACCTGCTGAACAGGTTTGTCATAATCATTGGGATTAATGCAGTCTGTGGCGCCGAACTGTTTTGCCAGCTCAAACTTGGATGGATTGGTATCGATGGCAAAGATGCGCCCCGCTTTTGCCTGACGTGCGCCCTGCACCACGGCCAGCCCGATACCGCCGAGGCCGAATACCGCCACAGAATCCCCTTCCTGTACCTTCGCGGTATTGTGTACCGCGCCGATCCCGGTGGTCACGCCGCAGCCGAGCAGGCAAACCTGCTCCGCATTGGCCTGCGGATTGATTTTCGCCAGTGATACTTCCGCCACAACGGTATATTCGCTGAATGTCGAGCAGCCCATATAGTGATAGAGCGGCTGACCGTTATACGAAAAACGGCTGGTGCCGTCCGGCATCACGCCTTTGCCCTGGGTTTCGCGGACGGCAACACAGAGGTTGGTTTTACCGGAGGTACAGAAATCACACTCGCCGCACTCGGCGGTGTACAGCGGGATCACATGGTCGCCCGGTTTCACACTGGTCACGCCCTCACCGACCTCAACCACCACCCCGGCACCTTCATGGCCGAGCACCACCGGGAACAGACCTTCCGGATCATCACCGGAAAGCGTGTAGGCATCGGTATGGCATACCCCGGTGTGACTGATTTTCACCAGCACTTCACCTTTCTTCGGCGGTGCCACATCAATTTCAACAATTTCAAGGGGTAAACCCGGCCCGAAGGCGACTGCTGCGCGTGATTTCATAACGGTTCCTCTGTGTCTGAGGCTTATCATGGCAGGCGATAAGCACGAATGCCGTCCACCATACCGCACAACAGCGCTGCCTGTATAGCGCCGGTCAGCAGGTGGCCGCCACCGGTGCCGGTTTTCTGATCAGCAGACAGATTGCCAGCAGCAGACCGTACAGTGCCGTGCCAATCAGCCACACCGTACCGTCCGCACTCTGCTGTGTCTGACTGAAAATAAAAGCAAACAGCAGCGGGCCCGCCACGCCGGTCAGATTGGTCAGGCTGACCAGCACACCCTGTAGTTTTCCCTGATTTGCCGCCGATGCCCCGGCAGAGATAATGCCCTGCAATGCAGGCAGTGCAATTCCGCCGCCTGCCAGCAGGATCAGGACCGGATACACCATCCATCCGGAAGTGATAGCAGACATCAGTAAAAACGCGGTGGCATCGGCAATAAATCCGGCGAAAATAATGGTTTTCTCACTCAGCCGTTTTGCCAGCGCCCCGGCAACCACCGCCTGAAACAGTGCATGCATCGCCCCGAGTCCCGCCAGTGAAAAACCGACCGCCGCGCTGTCCCAGGCAAAGCGGCTCTCCGTAAACAATACCCAGACAGTGGCCGGGATCTGCCCGATAAGCTGCGCGGTAAAAAAGACAAACAGCAACAGCGCCAGAGGTTTAAGCAGTGTGATAAAGCTGATACCTGCGCTTTCTTGTTTCTGCTCCGCCGGTTTTTCTTCTGTCTGTACCGCCGGTTTAAAGATAAAAAAGACCATCAGAAAGGTGCAGGCATTCAGTATTGCCGCAATGACAAACGGCAGATGCGGTGAGATATCCCCCGCCAGTCCGCCGATAGCCGGCCCGGCAATCAGCCCGGCACCAAAGGCCGCACCGAGACGGCCGAACCAGGCGGTACGCTCGCTGACCGCCGTGCTGTCCGCCACTACCGAAGCCGCAACCGCGCCGGTGGCACCAGTGATCCCGGAGATAATCCGCCCGAGATACAACATCCACAGCACATTGGACAGTGCCAGCAGTGTGTAATCAAACGCGGCACCCGCCAGGGATAACAGCAGCACCGGTCTGCGCCCCAGCTTATCTGACCATCTGCCCAGCAGCGGAGCAAAACAGACCTGCATCACCGCATACAGCGCCAGCAGAATGCCGTAATGGTTTGCCACATCCGCTTCCGGGAGATATTCCCGCAGCAGTGACGGTAATACCGGCATGATCAGACCAATTCCCATCGCGTCCAGCAGTGTAATCACCAGCGCGATGACAGCGGGTTTATTCATTTTTCAGATCCTGTGTTAATTCCCTATCATTGATAGAGTTGGAATATATCTCTATCAATGATAGAGTGTCAATCTGAAAATCGGAGGAGACGGTCATGGCACGGCTGAACAGAGAATCGGTTATTGATGCGGCACTGGAACTGCTGAATGAGACAGGGATTGACGGGCTGACGACCCGCAAGCTGGCGCAGAAGCTGGGAATAGAACAGCCGACACTTTACTGGCATGTGAAAAATAAACGGGCGTTACTGGATGCGCTGGCGGTGGAGATCCTGGCGCGTCATCATGATTATTCACTGCCTGCGGCGGGGGAATCCTGGCAGTCATTTCTGCGCAATAATGCAATGAGTTTCCGCCGGGCGCTGCTGCGTTACCGTGACGGGGCAAAAGTGCACCTCGGCACCCGCCCTGATGAAAAACAGTATGATACGGTGGAAACCCAGTTACGCTTTATGACAGAAAACGGCTTTTCACTGCGCGACGGGTTATATGCGATTTCAGCGGTCAGTCATTTTACCCTTGGTGCCGTACTGGAGCAGCAGGAGCATACTGCCGCCCTGACCGACCGCCCTGCAGCACCGGACGAAAACCTGCCGCCGCTATTGCGGGAAGCGCTGCAGATTATGGACAGTGATGATGGTGAGCAGGCCTTTCTGCATGGCCTGGAGAGCCTGATCCGGGGGTTTGAGGTGCAGCTTACGGCACTGTTGCAAATAGTCGGTGGTGATAAACTTATCATCCCCTTTTGCTGATGGAGCTGCACATGAACCCATTCAAAGGCCGGCATTTTCAGCGTGACATCATTCTGTGGGCCGTACGCTGGTACTGCAAATACGGCATCAGTTACCGTGAGCTGCAGGAGATGCTGGCTGAACGCGGAGTGAATGTCGATCACTCCACGATTTACCGCTGGGTTCAGCGTTATGCGCCTGAAATGGAAAAACGGCTGCGCTGGTACTGGCGTAACCCTTCCGATCTTTGCCCGTGGCACATGGATGAAACCTACGTGAAGGTCAATGGCCGCTGGGCGTATCTGTACCGGGCCGTCGACAGCCGGGGCCGCACTGTCGATTTTTATCTCTCCTCCCGTCGTAACAGCAAAGCTGCATACCGGTTTCTGGGTAAAATCCTCAACAACGTGAAGAAGTGGCAGATCCCGCGATTCATCAACACGGATAAAGCGCCCGCCTATGGTCGCGCGCTTGCTCTGCTCAAACGCGAAGGCCGGTGCCCGTCTGACGTTGAACACCGACAGATTAAGTACCGGAACAACGTGATTGAATGCGATCATGGCAAACTGAAACGGATAATCGGCGCCACGCTGGGATTTAAATCCATGAAGACGGCTTACGCCACCATCAAAGGTATTGAGGTGATGCGTGCACTACGCAAAGGCCAGGCCTCAGCATTTTATTATGGTGATCCCCTGGGCGAAATGCGCCTGGTAAGCAGAGTTTTTGAAATGTAAGGCCTTTGAATAAGACAAAAGGCTGCCTCATCGCTAACTTTGCAACAGTGCCTTCTGAAACGAAATTACAGATTACGGTTAAAATATAAAAAAAAGCCACCAATCCTGCCGGATACGGTGGCTTAAATACAGAATTAATTAATTTATTTCAGTATGTTATCACACATCAGCTGAAGTGTATTGATAAACCTTGCTGCATGAAAACCATCACAGACTGCATGATGAACCTGTACAGAAACAGGTAATAGTACGCGGTCACCTTCCTGCTGAAACTTTGCCATTGTAAAAACCGGGGAAAAATAATCATCATTTCCGGTGATATTCAGATTAAATCCGTCAAAACTCACCCAGGGTAACGATGATATATTCAGGTGATTCTCCGGTAAATTTCCCTGCGGAAACAACCTGGTATCATGCTGATATTCTGCTGTTACCGCGTTATAACCCGCCATAAACTCACTGAGATCCGGAAAATAACGGCAGGACAGTGCGGAGAATGTTTCGGTTTCTTTATGAAAGACAGTAAAGACCGGGTCTGACTGTTCCCAGTAAATCAGTTCATTATCTTTCATTGCCATCCGGAACTCCGGAAACTGATTAACAGCCCGGGAGATCAGGTAAATCATCAGCGGATAAAACTTATAACCGGTTTTCGCCAGTGCAGTACGCAAAGCGGTAATATCGAGTTTGGTGGTCAGGCTGAATCCGCATTTAATCTGCTGACGATAAAGGGCAAAATGTTCCCTGCGATTCCAGGTATTCAGGTCAATCCGGGTAAAATTCATGGTTATTCCTTCTGATTAATAGTGAAAAATATTAATAATCAGAAGGCAGTCTGGTTGTCTCAATGGGTAACATTCCGTCCTCCGTAAGCTGTCTGGTATTCAGTAATAATACCCGATACGGGCTTAATCTGTATTAAGCCCGGTTTTATTTATTCCGGCCACTCATCCGCAAATACATAGCGGATCAGTTCTGCGGATTCACGGGGCGGTGCTCTCAGCACATCCGCCATTAAATCAATTTCCATCTGACAGGTTTGCAGCTTGTCTTCCGCCAGCACATACGGATCATCCGTCAGGAAACTATCGCCGTATTTATCCACCGACCCCTGTATTTGTGCCGAAAATAATGACTGAATTTCATCAGCGGAATAATGCGCAACCGGAGCCCCTTCACCGGCTGAATTCACCAGATCCAGCAACGCTCTGTTACCGATAATAAAGTCACGGTACCCGGCGGAAGCCTTTTTCATATCCGGCGGGCCAGACACTTCCGGATGCAGCACACGAAAGCAGAAGTCACCGGAGGTATCCTGCGCCAGTGCTTTCTGCAAAAATTCCAGCCGCATTTTCCCGTAATTAATCACCGCGTCATCCCCCGCGAGATAAAGCAGTTTTTTAATATTTTCGGTGGCCCACTGTTGCAGGCGCATATAGTACTCTAAACAGGGCACTGTTGCAAATAGTCGGTGGTGATAAACTTATCATCCCCTTTTGCTGATGGAGCTGCACATGAACCCATTCAAAGGCCGGCATTTTCAGCGTGACATCATTCTGTGGGCCGTACGCTGGTACTGCAAATACGGCATCAGTTACCGTGAGCTGCAGGAGATGCTGGCTGAACGCGGAGTGAATGTCGATCACTCCACGATTTACCGCTGGGTTCAGCGTTATGCGCCTGAAATGGAAAAACGGCTGCGCTGGTACTGGCGTAACCCTTCCGATCTTTGCCCGTGGCACATGGATGAAACCTACGTGAAGGTCAATGGCCGCTGGGCGTATCTGTACCGGGCCGTCGACAGCCGGGGCCGCACTGTCGATTTTTATCTCTCCTCCCGTCGTAACAGCAAAGCTGCATACCGGTTTCTGGGTAAAATCCTCAACAACGTGAAGAAGTGGCAGATCCCGCGATTCATCAACACGGATAAAGCGCCCGCCTATGGTCGCGCGCTTGCTCTGCTCAAACGCGAAGGCCGGTGCCCGTCTGACGTTGAACACCGACAGATTAAGTACCGGAACAACGTGATTGAATGCGATCATGGCAAACTGAAACGGATAATCGGCGCCACGCTGGGATTTAAATCCATGAAGACGGCTTACGCCACCATCAAAGGTATTGAGGTGATGCGTGCACTACGCAAAGGCCAGGCCTCAGCATTTTATTATGGTGATCCCCTGGGCGAAATGCGCCTGGTAAGCAGAGTTTTTGAAATGTAAGGCCTTTGAATAAGACAAAAGGCTGCCTCATCGCTAACTTTGCAACAGTGCCGCGCGACGAGCAGCAGCACCAGGAGCAGAAGCACGTCGAGAAAAAGCAACAGCAGATCGAGCAGCGCCCACGGCGGGCCGCTCGCATCGGATAAGTCGAAAAATCCGGCTAAAGTGGCCGAGCTGCACATCAGGCCGCGCGGTTTTCCTCCCTGATCGCCGGCGCGGTTTCTTCCTCCCTGAACCGCATGCAGACTTGCCGCCTCGGACACCCCGAGGCGGTTTTTTTTCGCCTCGCTCGAGCATCGCCGCATCCGACGATGCCGAGACGACCAGGCCGCGCACGTCGAGCTGCAGCATCGCCATTGCCGACGATGGCACCAGGTCGCCGGCGGTGGCCACCGACCTCGAGCTCGCATCGCCACATCCGACGATGCGCGCCGGCGTCGACCATCGCCAGGTCTGACGATGGCGGCCGCCCTGCCCTGGATCTCGCATCGCCATTTCTGGCGATGAGATCCACGGAGCGGCCATTTAGACCCGCCAATAACGACCCGGCCAAGATAAATCGCATGACGGCCTTTTTGGCCGGGGGTAGCATGACCGGACACTTTGCGTATGCCCAAAGGAGCCCGCAAGTATGCGCAGGACGAAGCCAGTAGCCGCGCCGATGGTGGCGCGGGTCTATCTGCGCGTCAGCACCGACGCGCAGGACTTGGAACGCCAAGAGGCGATCACTACGGCCGCGAAGGCCGCCGGCTACTACGTCGCCGGCATCTACCGTGAGAAGGCATCCGGCGCACGCGCCGACCGGCCTGAGCTGCTGCGCATGATCGGCGACCTACAGCCCGGCGAGGTGGTCATTGCCGAGAAGATCGACCGCATCAGCCGCCTACCTTTGCCCGAGGCCGAGCGCCTGGTGGCCTCGATACAGGCCAAAGGCGCAAGCCTGGCCGTCCCTGGCGTGGTCGATCTATCCGACCTGGCGGCCGAGGCCCAGGGCGTCGCCAAGATCGTGCTGGAAGCCGTGCAGATCATGCTTTTTCGCCTGGCCTTGCAGATGGCCCGCGACGACTACGAGGACAGGCGCGAACGCCAGCGCCAAGGCATTGAGTTGGCCCGCCAGGCCGGGCGGTACAAGGGCCGCCGTGCTGATCCGAAGCGCCGCGCCCAAGTTGTCGCGCTGCGCAAGTCCGGCTACAGCATCAACAAGACCGCCGAGCTGGCCGGGTACAGTGCGGCCCAGGTGAAACGGATATGGGCCGAGGTCAGCCAGGCCGAAGCGAAGCAGCACGGCGCGTTCGTGGAGGACGCATTGACGGAAGCCGATGCCCTGGCCGCTGTCGGCCAGGATGAGCGCCAGGAGGAAAGGGCATGAAGAAGCCGAACCAAGACGACGAGCCGTTTTTCATCACCGAGGAGATTGCGGCCGAAATGATCGCCGGCGGCTATGAGTTCGAGCTGCCGCCCATTCCTTGCACCATCCGCCTACGCGACGTGCTGGAGCGCATGACCGATGCTGAGCTAGCATTGCAGCCGGGCGAGATCGCCGACCAGGAGCGTGAACGCTGCCGGCGCAAGCCGTGTTCAACCTCATGATCTGGTCATGGTATTTTTCATGGCACTGAGCCTGATAGTTCTTGCAAATTGTTGTCACTAAAGGGTTTTGTGTGCTTGTTTACAATCGAGTGGGAGTGACGGGCACTGGCTGGCAATGTCTAGCAACGGCAGGCATTTCGGCTGAGGGTAAAAGAACTTTCCGCTAAGCGATAGACTGTATGTAAACACAGTATTGCAAGGACGCGGAACATGCCTCATGTGGCGGCCAGGACGGCCAGCCGGGATCGGGATACTGGTCGTTACCAGAGCCACCGACCCGAGCAAACCCTTCTCTATCAGATCGTTGACGAGTATTACCCGGCATTCGCTGCGCTTATGGCAGAGCAGGGAAAGGAATTGCCGGGCTATGTGCAACGGGAATTTGAAGAATTTCTCCAATGCGGGCGGCTGGAGCATGGCTTTCTACGGGTTCGCTGCGAGTCTTGCCACGCCGAGCACCTGGTCGCTTTCAGCTGTAAGCGTCGCGGTTTCTGCCCGAGCTGTGGGGCGCGGCGGATGGCCGAAAGTGCCGCCTTGCTGGTTGATGAAGTACTGCCTGAACAACCCATGCGTCAGTGGGTGTTGAGCTTCCCGTTTCAGCTGCGTTTCCTGTTTGCCAGCCGGCCCGAGATCATGGGGTGGGTGCTGGGCATCGTTTACCGCGTCATTGCCACGCACCTGGTCAAGAAAGCGGGCCATACCCACCAAGTGGCCAAGACGGGCGCGGTCACCCTGATCCAGCGTTTTGGATCGGCGCTCAATCTGAATGTTCACTTCCACATGCTGTTTCTCGACGGTGTGTATGTCGAGCAATCCCACGGCTCAGCGCGTTTCCGCTGGGTCAAGGCGCCGACCAGCCCAGAGCTCACCCAGCTGACGCACACCATCGCCCACCGGGTGGGTCGCTATCTGGAACGGCAAGGCCTGCTGGAACGGGATGTCGAAAACAGCTATCTGGCCTCGGATGCGGTGGATGACGACCCGATGACACCCCTGCTGGGGCACTCGATCACTTACCGTATCGCTGTCGGTTCACAGGCGGGGCGAAAGGTGTTCACTTTGCAAACTCTGCCGACCAGTGGTGATCCGTTCGGTGACGGGATTGGCAAGGTAGCCGGGTCCAGCCTGCACGCCGGCGTGGCGGCCAGGGCCGATGAACGCAAGAAGCTCGAACGGCTGTGCCGGTACATCAGCCGCCCGGCGGTATCCGAGAAGCGGCTGTCGTTAACACGAGGCGGCAACGTGCGCTACCAGCTCAAGACGCCGTACCGGGACGGCACCACGCACGTCATTTTCGAACCATTGGATTTCATTGCAAGGCTGGCCGCCCTGGTACCGAAGCCCAGAGTCAACCTAACCCGCTTCCACGGGGTGTTCGCACCCAACAGTCGGCACCGGGCGTTGGTCACGCCGGCAAAACGGGGCAGGGGCAACAAGGTCAGGGTGGCTGATGAACCGGCAACACCAGCACAACGGCGAGCGTCGATGACATGGGCGCAACGGCTCAAGCGTGTTTTCAATATCGACATCGAGACCTGCAGCGGCTGCGGCGGCGCCATGAAAGTCATCGCCTGCATTGAAGACCCTATAGTGATCAAGCAGATCCTTGATCACCTGAAGCACAAAGCCGAAACCAGCGGGACCAGGGCGTTACCCGAAAGCCGGGCGCCACCGGCTGAGCTGCTCCTGGGTCTGTTTGACTGACGAGCCTGAAGGCCAACGATACCAATCAAAATGCTGCGTTCACAGCGCCGCGGCAGGGATCCGCCGTGCTGGTTGTCGGAAAAGGAGCCGCTAGTGGGAAAGAGGAGGGTAAATTTTCAGCGTTGCTGGCTCCCCGTCAGCCGGATTGGGTTGCATCGCAGGGGTGTCGAAAGAGTCAACTGCGGTCCAAAGCTGTTGGACTTGGGTGAAAAGGGCGTTTATTCTTCCTATACGTTGTCGGCAGCGGGCCAAAAAGGAATACGTCCATGCCCATCGAGGTGAAACCGGCTGTGAGCGCGGGTTCAAGCATATAGCCCGACAGGCGCGTATCCTTGCCGATCACGACACGATGGCGGTGGTCACCGCGACGAAAGACACGGCCAGCCGCCATGCCGACGCGCAAGGCGGTTTCCGCCGTCATCGCGCCTTCGTTGGCTTTGCCACGAATACCGTCTGTGCCGAAATATTTGCGCACCATAAGGTCGATTATCCTGTCGTCGGGTCGCCCTCAAAGGGGACATGCCTGCTGAACCGCGAATATAGAGAAATATCCCGAATGTGCAGTTAACGAATTCTTGCGGTTTCTTTCAGCGCCGCCAATACCGCCAGCCCGTCGCGCAAGGGGCGCGGCTCGTGTGTGCGGATGAAGTCAGCTCCACCTGCGGCGGCGGCAAGCTCTGCAGCGAGTGTCGCGGCCCCGACATCCCCCGGACCACGGCCTGTGAGCGCGCGCAGAAAGGATTTGCGCGAAACAGACAGAAGCACCGGCAAATCGAAGCGCAGCCGCAATTCATCGAACCGCGCCAGCACCGAGAGCGAGGTTTCGGGAGCAGCCCCCAGAAAAAACCCCATGCCGGGATCAAGGACAAGGCGGTTGCGTTTGATACCGGCACCCGTCAGCGCCGCGATGCGCGCGTCAAAGAACGCCGCAATGTGATCCATGATGTCGCCAGCGGGTGCCTCGCGCCGATCTGCCTGCCCGTCTTGCACCGAATGCATAACGACGAGTTTGGCAGATGATTTCGCCAATTGCGGATAGAACGCAGCGTCTGGAAAACCGCGAATATCATTGAGATAGGCCACACCACGCGACAAGGCATAGGCTTGCGTCGCGGGTTGATAACTGTCGAGCGAGACGGGAATGCCATCTGCCTTGAGCGCGTCCAGCACCGGCGCGATACGCGCGATTTCTGTGTCGGACGAAACAGGCGCGGCGTCGGGATTGCTGGATGCCGGACCGAGGTCGATCACATCTGCCCCCTCGGCCATCAGCTTACGCGCCTGCGCAATGGCTGCGTCTGGCGCCAGATACCGGCCTCCATCGGAGAAACTGTCCGAGGTTATGTTGACGATGCCGAAAATGATGAGCGATTTATTCATGGGGGCTTCTATAATAATAATAATCGAGCATGAGTCTCATACGGATGCTCGGGTCGAAAGGGAATCCCCAGGCGAGTAACCTGTTTGCGGTGATCCATTAGCTGCAGGAGCAGAATAGCATACATCTGGAAGCAAAGCCAGGAAAGCGGCCTATGGAGCTGTGCGGCAGCGCTCAGTAGGCAATTTTTCAAAATATTGTTAAGCCTTTTCTGAGCATGGTATTTTTCATGGTATTACCAATTAGCAGGAAAATAAGCCATTGAATATAAAAGATAAAAATGTCTTGTTTACAATAGAGTGGGTATCGGAGACGAAGAAGGACAAGGTACATGCTGACCGATACCAAGCTGCGCAATCTCAAGCCCAGGGACAAACTCTACAAAGTGAATGACCGGGAAGGTCTCTATGTGGGGGTCGCCTCAGAAAACGGAATCTATGGTCACTCCCGTTTTTGCAACACCGATTTTGACGACAAGTTGGCTTGCTTGAATCTATCCTGCGTCTGAATGGGATTTTATTCCCGCGCCTCGATGAGTTCCGCGCCTGATGAACCTCCAGAAAATATACGGCTTCAATGAGCCTTTCCGTTTTACAGGTTCCTCAACAGGCCGGTGGGCCGTTAGTATCATCAATATCAGTATTCGCAAAACCAGATGAATGATTGTTTAAACTGGTGTATTTCTGCCTTTATGCTTCGTAAGTTTGCTGTCGCGCCGTCAGTGCCCAGGCTATTCTGGCCAGCTTGTTTGCCAGAGCACAGGTGACGACAAAGTTGCTTTTCCGACACAACAACTCCCTGACCCAGTCGGCCAACTTGCCAGACTGGTGTTCCAGTTTTTGTATGAATACCCTGGCACACTGAACCAACAAAGTTCGGATCTTTTTGTTGCCCCGCTTGCTAATCCCTAACAATGTCGTCCGACCTCCCGTGCTGTACTGTCGGGGTACCAGCCCTGTTGCCGCCGCAAAGTCACGGCTGCTGGCGTACTGCTTCCCGTCGCCAATCTCAGTTGAAATAGTACTGGCAGTCAGCGTTCCAACGCAGGGAATACTCAGCAAGCGCTGTCCAACCTCATCTTCGTCCAACTTTCGTTTCAACTGAGATTCCAGATCTTTAATCTGCTCAACAAGATAGTGATAATGCTGTTGTAATTTCAGCAGTAACTGGCTGAGATAAAGAGGCAAACTACTGTCCTCAAGAAGGGTACTCAGTCGACTAATAACGGCAGCACCTCGCGGAACGCTGATACCAAATTCCAGCAGAAAAGCATGCATCTGATTAGTTGTTTTCACCTTATCCTGAACCAGGGATTCACGGACACGATGCAGAGCTCGCATTGCCTGCTGAGATTCGGTTCTGGGCTGCACGAAACGCATAGATGGACGTGATGCTGCTTCACAGATAGCTTCAGCATCAACGAAGTCATTTTTGTTGCTTTTAACGAATGGGCGGACAAATTGCGGTGATATCAGCTTTGGAAAATGCCCTAACTCTTCCAGCTTGCGTGCCATAAAGTGAGAACCGCCACAGGCTTCCATCGCGATGGTTGTTGCCGGGCATGTCGCCAGAAATTCGATTAGCTTTGGTCGGGTGAATTTTTTACGGTAAACGGCCTTCCCACGATGATCCTGACAATGAATATGGAAAGAGTTCTTACCCAGATCGATACCAATAAGCGCAATGTTTTCCATGATGGTTCTCCGAATGAAAGCCTGTCCTCAGCATAGTACTGGGAAGGAGGGAGTGACCATCTCATTAAATAAAGCACGCTAAGCCGGTTGCAGCGGTCGTAGCGGCCTGAACTTGCCCGCGCCGATCTTGGCGCTGCTGCGCCAGAGGTAATCGCCGGTGAGGTTGATGTGCTCCCAACCGAGCGGCGACAGGTACTGCAACAGCGCGTCATCAATGGCATGGCCGTTGCCACGCAGCGCGTGCGCAGCCCGTTCCAGATAGACCGTGTTCCACAACACGACGGCAGCCGTTACCAGATTGAGGCCGCTAGCCCGGTAGCGCTGCTGCTCGAAACTGCGGTCGCGGATTTCACCCAGGCGGTTGAAAAACACTGCCCTGGCCAGCGCATTGCGCGCCTCGCCCTTGTTCAGGCCGGCATGCACGCGGCGGCGCAGTTCCACGCTTTGCAGCCAGTCCAGGATGAACAGCGTGCGCTCGATGCGGCCCAGCTCGCGGAGCGCCACGGCCAGGCCGTTCTGGCGTGGGTAGCTGCCGAGCTTTCGGAGCATCAGGGAGGCCGTCACCGTGCCCTGCTTGATCGAGGTGGCCAGCCGCAGGATTTCGTCCCAATGGGCGCGGACGTGCTTGATGTTGAGCGTGCCGCCGATCATGGGTTTCAGCGCGTCATAGGCGGCGTCGCCCTTCGGGATGTAGAGCTTGGTGTCGCCCAGGTCGCGGATGCGCGGCGCGAAGCGGAAGCCCAGGAGGTGCATCAGGGCGAAGACGTGATCGGTGAAGCCCGCCGTGTCGGTGTAATGCTCCTCGATCCGCAAGTCGGACTCGTGGTACAGCAGGCCGTCGAGCACGTAGGTCGAATCGCGCACGCCGACGTTCACGACCTTGGTGTGAAATGGCGCGTACTGGTCAGAAATGTGGGTGTAGAACGTCCGCCCTGGGCTGCTCCCGTATTTCGGGTTGATGTGGCCGGTGCTCTCGGCCTTGCTGCCGGTGCGGAAGTTCTGGCCGTCCGACGATGAGGTGGTGCCGTCGCCCCAGTGCTCGGCGAAGGGATGGCGGAACTGTGCGTTGACCAGATCGGCCAGCGCCGCCCCGTAGGTTTCGTCGCGGATGTGCCAGGCTTGCAGCCAAGCCAGCTTGGCGTAGGTCGTGCCGGGGCAAGACTCCGCCATCTTGGTCAGGCCCAGGTTGATCGCGTCGGCGAGGATCGTGGTCAGCAACAGGTTCTTGTCTTTGGCCGGGTCGCCCGATTTCAGATGCGCGAAATGCCGAGTGAAGCCCGTCCATTCGTCCACCTCCAGCAGCAGTTCGGTGATCTTGACGTGCGGCAGGATCATTGCCGTCTGGTCGATCAGCGCTTGGGCGGTGTCGGGTACCGCCGCGTCGAGCGGCGTGATCTTCAAGCCTGACTCGGTGATGATGGCGTCCGGCAGCTCGTTGGCCGTCGCCATACGGTTGACGGTGGCAAGCTGTGTTTCCAGCAGCGTCAGCCGGTCGTTCAGGTACCGGTTGCAGTCGGTGGCCACGGCCAGCGGCAATTCGCTGGCCTGCTTGAGGCTGGCGAATTTCGCGGGCGGCACCAGGTAGTCCTCGAAGTCCTTGAACTGGCGCGACCCCTGCACCCAGATGTCGCCGGAACGCAACGCGTTCTTCATCTCCGACAGCGCGCACAGTTCGTAGTAGCGCCGGTCGATGCCGGTGTCGGTCATGACCAGCTTCTGCCAGCGCGGCTTGATGAACTCGGTCGGCGCGTCGGCGGGCACCTTGCGGGCGTTGTCGCTGTTCATGCCGCGCAGCACCTCGATGGCGTCGAGCACGTCCTTCGCGGCGGGAGCGGCCCGCAGCTTGAGCACGGCAAGGAATTCCGGCGCGTAGCGGCGCAGCGTGGCGTAGCTTTCGCCGATGCGGTGCAGGAAATCGAAGTCCTCGGGCTGCGCAAGCTTCTGCGCTTCGGTGACGCTCTCGGCGAAGGCATCCCAGGACATGACGGCCTCGATGGCGGCGAACGGATCGCGGCCCGCCTGCTTGGCCTCGATCAGCGCCTGGCCGATGCGGCCGAACAGCCGCACCTTGGCGTTGATCGCCTTGCCGGACGCCTGGAATTGCTGCTGATGCTTGTTCTTGGCGGCGTTGAACAGCTTGCCCAGGATGCGGTCGTGCAGGTCGATGATTTCGTCGGTGACGGTGGCCATGCCCTCGATGGCAAGCGCCACCAGGGTGGCATAGCGTCGCTGCGCCTCGAACTTGGCCAGGTCGGCGGGCGTCATCTGGCCACCCTCACGGGCGATCTTGAGCAGGCGGTTCTGGTGCACCGACCGCTCGATGCCAGAAGGCAGGTCGAGCGCCTGCCACGCTTTGAGGCGTTCGATGTGTTCCAGCATGTGCCGCGAATTCGGTTTGACGGGCGATTGGCGCAGCCAGGCCAGCCAGGTCGTTTTGCCGTTGTCCCGACGCTTGAGCAGATCGTCGAGGCGGCGGCGATGCGCGTCCGACAGCGGTTCGGCCAAGGCATCGTAGATGCGCCGGTTGGCGCGGGTGATTGCTTCGGCGCTCGCCCGCTCGACGGCGTTGAGGGCAGGCAGAATGACCGACTGCTGCCGCAGGTGCTCGATCAAGGTGCTGGCCAGCACGATGCCCTTGTCGGTCTGCAAGGCCATCTCGGTCAGCAACTGGACGGCCTGCCGGTAGTGGCCCATGGTAAAGGGCTGGAAGCCGAACACCGTTTGCAGTTCGACCAGGTGCTCGCGCCGGGTCTGCTCCCGCTGCCCGTATTCGTCCCAGCTTTCGACGCTGACCTTGAGCTGGTCGGCGACCAGTTTCAACAAGGGCGGAAACGGCGGCTCATCGACGCCCAGGATGACACCAGGAAAGCGCAGGTAACAGAGCTGCACGGCGAAGCCCAGCCGGTTGGCCGGGCCGCGCCGCTGCCGGATGATGGAGAGGTCGGTTTCGCTGAACGTGTAGTGACGGATCAACTCATCCTTGGTGTCCGGCAACGCCAGCAGGCTTTCGCGCTCGGCGGCGGACAGGATTGAACGACGTGGCATATTTACTGATCCGTTCTCAAGTATTGATACAGGGTTTCGCGACTGATTCCGAATTCACGAGCCAGCTTGGCACTGTTGCAAAGTTAGCGATGAGGCAGCCTTTTGTCTTATTCAAAGGCCTTACATTTCAAAAACTCTGCTTACCAGGCGCATTTCGCCCAGGGGATCACCATAATAAAATGCTGAGGCCTGGCCTTTGCGTAGTGCACGCATCACCTCAATACCTTTGATGGTGGCGTAAGCCGTCTTCATGGATTTAAATCCCAGCGTGGCGCCGATTATCCGTTTCAGTTTGCCATGATCGCATTCAATCACGTTGTTCCGGTACTTAATCTGTCGGTGTTCAACGTCAGACGGGCACCGGCCTTCGCGTTTGAGCAGAGCAAGCGCGCGACCATAGGCGGGCGCTTTATCCGTGTTGATGAATCGCGGGATCTGCCACTTCTTCACGTTGTTGAGGATTTTACCCAGAAACCGGTATGCAGCTTTGCTGTTACGACGGGAGGAGAGATAAAAATCGACAGTGCGGCCCCGGCTGTCGACGGCCCGGTACAGATACGCCCAGCGGCCATTGACCTTCACGTAGGTTTCATCCATGTGCCACGGGCAAAGATCGGAAGGGTTACGCCAGTACCAGCGCAGCCGTTTTTCCATTTCAGGCGCATAACGCTGAACCCAGCGGTAAATCGTGGAGTGATCGACATTCACTCCGCGTTCAGCCAGCATCTCCTGCAGCTCACGGTAACTGATGCCGTATTTGCAGTACCAGCGTACGGCCCACAGAATGATGTCACGCTGAAAATGCCGGCCTTTGAATGGGTTCATGTGCAGCTCCATCAGCAAAAGGGGATGATAAGTTTATCACCACCGACTATTTGCAACAGTGCCCCCGAACGGACGTTAGATTTCGAGTTCTAGGCGTTCTGCGATGAAGGTTGGATCCCAGCCGGGATTGAAAGTGTCGACGTGGGTGAATCCGAGCCGCTCGTATAGGCCACGCAGGTTCGGGTGGCAGTCGAGCCGCAGCTTGGCGCACCCCTGCGTTCGCGCGGCATGGCGGCAAGCCTCGATCAGCGCGGAGCTGACACCCCGGCCCGCATGTGTCCGTCGCACCGCGAGCTTGTGCAGATATGCGGCCTCCCCCTTGAGGGCGTCGGGCCAGAACTCGGGATCCTCGGCCGACAAGGTGCAACAGCCGACGATGCCGTCGCTGCAACTCGCGACTAGGAGCTCGGATCTCAGGACGAAGGTCTCCGCGAATGTCCGGTCGATCCGCGCGACGTCCCAGGCGGGCGTTCCCTTGGCGGACATCCACGCCGCAGCGTCGTGCATCAGCCGCACAACCTCGTCGATATCACCCGAGCAGGCGACCCGAACGTTCGGAGGCTCCTCGCTGTCCATTCGCTCCCCTGGCGCGGTATGAACCGCCGCCTCATAGTGCAGTTTGATCCTGACGAGCCCAGCATGTCTGCGCCCACCTTCGCGGAACCTGACCAGGGTCCGCTAGCGGGCGGCCGGAAGGTGAATGCTAGGCATGATCTAACCCTCGGTCTCTGGCGTCGCGACTGCGAAATTTCGCGAGGGTTTCCGAGAAGGTGATTGCGCTTCGCAGATCTCCAGGCGCGTGGGTGCGGACGTAGTCAGCGCCATTGCCGATCGCGTGAAGTTCCGCCGCAAGGCTCGCTGGACCCAGATCCTTTACAGGAAGGCCAACGGTGGCGCCCAAGAAGGATTTCCGCGACACCGAGACCAATAGCGGAAGCCCCAACGCCGACTTCAGCTTTTGAAGGTTCGACAGCACGTGCAGCGATGTTTCCGGTGCGGGGCTCAAGAAAAATCCCATCCCCGGATCGAGGATGAGCCGGTCGGCAGCGACCCCGCTCCGTCGCAAGGCGGAAACCCGCGCCTCGAAGAACCGCACAATCTCGTCGAGCGCGTCTTCGGGTCGAAGGTGACCGGTGCGGGTGGCGATGCCATCCCGCTGCGCTGAGTGCATAACCACCAGCCTGCAGTCCGCCTCAGCAATATCGGGATAGAGCGCAGGGTCAGGAAATCCTTGGATATCGTTCAGGTAGCCCACGCCGCGCTTGAGCGCATAGCGCTGGGTTTCCGGTTGGAAGCTGTCGATTGAAACACGGTGCATCTGATCGGACAGGGCGTCTAAGAGCGGCGCAATACGTCTGATCTCATCGGCCGGCGATACAGGCCTCGCGTCCGGATGGCTGGCGGCCGGTCCGACATCCACGACGTCTGATCCGACTCGCAGCATTTCGATCGCCGCGGTGACAGCGCCGGCGGGGTCTAGCCGCCGGCTCTCATCGAAGAAGGAGTCCTCGGTGAGATTCAGAATGCCGAACACCGTCACCATGGCGTCGGCCTCCGCAGCGACTTCCACGATGGGGATCGGGCGAGCAAAAAGGCAGCAATTATGAGCCCCATACCTACAAAGCCCCACGCATCAAGCTTTTGCCCATGAAGCAACCAGGCAATGGCTGTAATTATGACGACGCCGAGTCCCGACCAGACTGCATAAGCAACACCGACAGGGATGGATTTCAGAACCAGAGAAAGAAAATAAAATGCGATGCCATAACCGATTATGACAACGGCGGAAGGGGCAAGCTTAGTAAAGCCCTCGCTAGATTTTAATGCGGATGTTGCGATTACTTCGCCAACTATTGCGATAACAAGAAAAAGCCAGCCTTTCATGATATATCTCCCAATTTGTGTAGGGCTTATTATGCACGCTTAAAAATAATAAAAGCAGACTTGACCTGATAGTTTGGCTGTGAGCAATTATGTGCTTAGTGCATCTAACGCGCTGATCACCGGCGGTTGAAAACCGTCCGGTGGATTGGCAGGTTATGCTCCTTCATTTCATTTCTGGTTTCCTATAGGGCAACCAGGCTGTCCTTGCCGGCGCTGGGAACGCAGACGATGGCATCAAATGCCTCGCTCAAATTCGTTTCTACAGAGGCGCTTTGGGACCGCATTCGCTTTGCTTCCATGGGGTCATCTGTCAATGTCAGGCATGAATCCTCCTTACCACAGGCATCGATGACATACTGTTCCACACTATCCTCACGGATTGCATCGGCAGGCGTGGTCACAACAGAGAATCCAAGAGGACTGTCGGGCGATGGGAAATGCATTTCCGGCACGGTGAGTCCAAGATGGGTGAATGCAATCGCACGGTAATCCCCCTCCTCCCTCTCTGCGAGATGCTGTCCCATGGGAACAGCCGTAAGCTCGCCTGAAAAGGAAACTGGAGTTTTTTGTAAATGATTGTTGTGCGCCAGCAGAATTATCCTTACATCCGGATTCGCTCGAACCATTCCATCCACCACGCCCGCCATATACGAGTCACGTACGGAAGTATCTCCCTCAAGAGAGGTACCATCGAAGAAAGCTTTCATTACACGCAAGGTTTCCAACGTATACTCTATCGACTCTATTCGATCAGAGGCTTTTCGGAAAAAATCGCTGTTGACGTGATTTTTCAGGACAGGGGCAAGCGACGCCAAACGGAGCTTCAATCTGGTTACCCCTGAGATAGCTTTCTCCTGCTGAGCCGTTTCCAACTCCCCCCATTTTGCCGATGAAATAACCGCCGACTGGCCATCAATGGACGTCAACAACTGAGTCAGCGCATCAACGTGGGGTTTCATGAGGTGGTCGATGACCTGGATAATTTCGGCCAATTGCGCTAGGTCGTCCCTTGGATTCAAGGTGTTGGGTAAATCGATTCCGACTAACTGCAGTTTTCTTCCTGATTCGCGTAGATATGATTTAACCCAAATCAGCACTGAGCCATACAAAGAAAAGGTCAGGGTATCCGAAAATCGCTCAAGTTCATGAGCACCGGCTGTTGAGTTGAGCCATTCAGATAGCCGGGATGCCTGAATCGCCCCACATTCCAAACCAATCGCATTAAGCATGCTTCCTCCACAATGGAGAGGCCCAGTTACAGGACGTTGCATAACTGCCAGCCGCGACCATTGAGGTCGCGGCATTTCTCTCATGACCGCTTTTGGCGCAATCCGAGCGATCTACTCGGCAGCTGTCGGCCCTTGGGGTCTTGTTTAGGGAACTGGCTCAGATGTTCGTGAGTGATCTTCCAGACATTCGCTTCTCTACGAAGGATAGTTGTTCCTCGCCCACCGCCTTCCAGAGCGCTACCATTTAAAATTGCCCTCCACCGGAAGTGATAGGTGCATCCGGCACAATCTTTCGACTGGGCAACCCACTCCAGGTTTTCTAACCAATAATTTTCAAGAGGAAATTTTTTCCAGGTTTCCTCAAAGGCTTGCCGTATCTGCTTCAGTCCACAAAATGATCCGTCATTGAACCAGAATATCGCATTTGGTGAAATTAACGGCACCAACTGATCGAAGTCGTGCATATTAATCAGTTTGCTCGACTTCACGCGGGATCCAGAACCAGGCGACATAGAGGGCCCGTAGGAAGAGAATCGTCAGCGCCGTTCCCACGACGATGCCGCCCATCATTGCGTAGGCACGATTGCCAGCATGAACTGGCAAAGCGCCGAAGTGCTTGCCAGCCTGGACACGTTTAACCTGACCGAGAGGTACGGTTGCGATGCGGAGATCATATTTGTTAATTAACGCGCTTGCTTAATTAACAATGGCCACGGGATTCTACTCGGAATCCCTTCAAGGCGAGGGGCGAAAATCGGCCCCAGGCGGCGAGTGGGCTAAGCAATTTGTGGCATCCGCGACGCGAATAAAGACCAGTGCGGTCATCGGCTACAGTCGGTTCCATGCGCCATGATGGCACTGCCGGCAGGCGACGTTAATCGATGATCTCGGCACCTTCTGCGTTCAGACGCGCCAGGCCCTCCTTCATTTCCCGCAGCCGCTGGGCCGTGTGTGCTTGCCACTTCGTCACTTCAGCAATTACGCGCAATGGATCGCGGGAGCGATAAGACAGGGTCGGGTTACCCGGGAACTTCTTATCCGTCAGGTTCGGATCCTCCTCGATGGCGCCGGTCGGTTCGACGACATAAATTCGTTCCGTTCCGCTGCCACCCGCCAATTCGGCGCCCCAGATCGCCGCATCGAGCGTGCCTGTAAAATACACCCACGACAGGGATTTCGCGTCTGTGAAATTCGATCGATAACCGACGGCGATCAGATCACCGGGTGCAAGAGCGGCTTTGGTTCCATGGAAGAACGACTGGGCAAACATGGTTGCGGTAGCAGACATAGAGTCCCCCTTGATGTTAAGCGCTTCTGTTCACAGTGTCGCGGGGCCCGTATTTTCGGCGGGGCGCACCCTGGATACATAGTCGTTGATAGGGTGCGGGCGAGCATCCCGCATGCCATGCGTCGGATCAGGGCGAGCCAAAGTGCCGTTGAAGATAGTCGACACCGAACGAAACGATATCCCGCGCTTCGAACAAGTAGCAGTGCGCCTGACCGACCAAGCCCTCCCGATGGCGTCGCAGCTCCACATAGGCATTGGTAATTGTCTCGACGGCGTCCGGCTCTCCTTCGATAGCGAAACAATCGAGAATGCCGTTGGAGTCGAAATCCTCGGCGCGTTTCCATCTCACTCCGCCGTCCTCGCTGCGGATCGGCATTTCGTAGCTCACGCGTCGCTTGTTCGGGATGCGGGCAATGGCCTCGGCGTAGTGCAGGACGGTAACGGAATCGAGCGGGGCTCCGAGCAACAGAACCTTTCCGGCACGCTCGACGAAACGCTCCAGCGGCGATCCAGGTCCGAAAGCCTGCCCAAGTTCGTGAGGCCGCGTCAGAGTGCCGGCCAGAGGCCCTACCGCGACCATCGAGGCATCCGGGTGCGCGCTGCGCCGGGCGCCGGGTGTCTGGAGGAGGAACCGGTTGAGCAGGCCGAAGCCGCGATACGTGCCTGATATGGCTGGATCGAACGGCGGCCATCGGTGGCGCAGTTCCGCATCCATCCGTGCGCCATTGAGCGTTTCTTCGTAAGGCGACCGGTCCCACGAGGCGTATCCCATCAAGCTTCCAGTGGGGCCGACGGCATCGAGCAGGGCAGACACTATCGATGCTGCGCCTCCATCGACGGGGCCGATCGCCTTCAGCGATGCGTGAACCATGACGAGAGCGCCGGATTGGACACCCAGCCGTGAAAGGTCCGCCGCAATTGTTTCCCTTGTGTTCATTCCGCTGCCATCCTCTATATCCTGCATTCCCCAAGTGGCGTGTCGTTTGAGGTGAAGATAGCCTGTATCCGAGCGCTAGACAAGGATTTTCTGCCGCAAGCGGCACCTGCGGTCGCGCAGACTGCTGGATCTGGACGGATCAGACCGCGAAGCCGCTGTTTCCTTGCCCAGGGGCGGCGTTTTTCAGCGCAGCGGACAGATCTGTCCAGCCGCTTTCGTTCAGTTTGAGCGTGGATCGCGATCATGCGCATAGCGGTGGCGCTCGCAATCGGCGGATAGCGGCGAGGATGGCGCGTACCATCGTGCCGGTGACAGCGACCTCGGCCAGCTGGAAGGTGATGGTGCGGGCGTGACGGACCACACGTGCCCCGATCTTGATCAGCTTCAGTTGCAGGCTGGTCAACGACCAGTCGGCCATGGCCTCGGGCAGCTCGATGCAGCGCAAGAAGGTGGCCAGGTTGTACGCCAGGGCGTGCAGTTGCAGCCGCACCTCATTGTCGCGGAACTTCCGGCACGACAGCCGCGTCCAGCGAAAGGCGTATTTGCCCTCTTTGATGTGCTGCTCGGCGGTGCCGCGCTGGTTGTAGAACCGCACCACCCAGTCCGGCTCCATCGGCAGGTTGGTGACGATGAAGCCGACACGCGGGAACAGTTCGCCCGGATGCCATTCGATCTTGGCGATCACCCGGCGTTCCTTGTCCCAGGACGCCGCCTGATACTCGAATTCCTCGAAGAACCGCTTGACCTTGGTCAGTGACGGCCGCCCGACAGGGCGCGTTAGCCGATGCGCGATCTTGTCCTTGAGGACCGCGTTTGCGGGCAGCCGGATGGCGTAGAAGAACCGCGCTTCTTCCAATCGCTCATAGATCGCCGGGATCGCGTAGGCAGCATCGGCCCGGAAGAACCTGCCACCAAGGTCGCGCTCCGCGTAGCGCGCAATTACGGGGTCGAGAACATCACGCCAGCCATCGGCGCTGTGGACGTTGCCATGGCGCAGGGCGCAGCGTTCCAGCATCCCGAACTGGTTGAACAGAAAGTTGGGGTGATAGCAGCTACAGTCGAAATGGCCATTCCAGGCGGACCCTTCCTGGTCGCCATGGGTCGGGCTGACCGAGCTGTCCATGTCCAGAACGATGTACTTCAGCCCGTTACGGTCATGGAACCGGTCGATCCATTGCCCGTTCAGGTCGGCCAGCGCGGCACGGTTCCCGGCCAGAGCCAGCGTCTCGGTCTCGAACCGTCCCATCTGCGATGCCGAGGCCGCTTGTGCATCGACCGCTCTGCCGCCGACAACTTGGCGCATGACCGGATCGCAGGCGAGACGGTTGGCGTCGTTGACATCCTCGTATCCGGCCAGCCGCCCAAAGACTGATTGCCGGAACAGGCCGTCGAGCCGATGGACCGTGTTCTTGCCAGAGCGAGTATCGCGCAGCGCCGCTGACGCCAAATCGGACAACCCGAGCGCGTCATCAAGCTCGCGCATCACCAGAAGGCCGCCGTCGGAACTGAGCTGCGTGCCGCGAAATTCCAGCCGCACGCGAGGGTCGAAATCCACCCGATCTGCCCGTTGCAAGCCCGCACCCTCTGGGTGATCCATGAAACGCGCCCCTCGCAGCCTTCAACACCATGTTTTATATAGGAAATATAATGGTCAGGACAGCGAAATCAGCGCCTTACTTGGGAAATGTGGGTTAAAATCATGCCTCTCGACAAAATAGCGAATAAGACTAGCTCTAGCCAGTGAGAACTCCGCGACAAAGTGAGCACCCTCGCCAATGCCGACAATTCGGGCGCCCTCAACTACGGGATTAAGAATCTCAAACTCATTGAACTCCAGCTTTTGAGGCTGTAAAAGTGTTCTGGTCGTTCTCCATGTCATTTTTTTATCCTTTTGCGTTTATTGCTGAAATCGTCATACTTTCGCTTCGCCAATAACCAGGCTCACAGAGCATAACGCCCCAGTTAACCGACATCAACGTGCGCAGCACGTTGATGTCCGGTTGAACGCCCGGTTAGGCTGACGACAGATGCGAAGGCAGATGAGAACACGCCGAGATACCAGTTGGTAGAGATGGTGCAGCCATTCATGACCACTTCCCCTTGATTTTGAAGCTTTGAACAGTGCGCAGGCTTTCGAACGCCTGGCGTGTTTGGACCATGTACACCGCAGGGCCGTCAGGTGTGAGGATGTTTTTTTCTTGAACGAACCCGGCCTTCTCGTAGCAGCGAATGGCGCGATGGTTGCTAGGAGATGGATCGGTTTGGATTTTCGTTACGGCCGGGTCGCTAAACAGGAGTTCAACGAGCGAGCGTACGAGCTTTGTACCCAACCCCTTGTTTAACTGTGATGGATTAGCCAAAGACTGGTCAATCCCGCGGACCCCTGGATCAGTTTCGTCTTCCCACCATCCATCGCCACTTCCAAGTGCGATGTAGGATTGGGCGTAGCCGATGGGTTCGTCATCTAGCATTGCGATGTAAGGCACTACAGCTTGCTTTGCCAGAACTTCGGGCGAATAGTGTTCTAAGACTTCGTCAAGAGTTGGGCGTTCATCCTCGCCGCCCCACCACTCGACTATGTGGGGGCGGTTCAGCCAAGCATGGAGCATTGGCAGATCGTTCTCGGCCATGACTCGTAGAACTATTGCGGCATTGTTGGCGGACATGAGATGTTGATTCCGTGCGGGCCTAACTTTGTTTTAGGGCGACTGCCCTGCTGCGTAACATCGTTGCTGCTCCATAACATCAAACATCGACCCACGGCGTAACGCGCTTGCTGCTTGGATGCCCGAGGCATAGACTGTACAAAAAAACAGTCATAACAAGCCATGAAAACCGCCACTGCGCCGTTACCACCGCTGCGTTCGGTCAAGGTTCTGGACCAGTTGCGTGAGCGCATACGCTACTTGCATTACAGCTTACGAACCGAACAGGCTTATGTCCACTGGGTTCGTGCCTTCATCCGTTTCCACGGTGTGCGTCACCCGGCAACCTTGGGCAGCAGCGAAGTCGAGGCATTTCTGTCCTGGCTGGCGAACGAGCGCAAGGTTTCGGTCTCCACGCATCGTCAGGCATTGGCGGCCTTGCTGTTCTTCTACGGCAAGGTGCTGTGCACGGATCTGCCCTGGCTTCAGGAGATCGGAAGACCTCGGCCGTCGCGGCGCTTGCCGGTGGTGCTGACCCCGGATGAAGTGGTTCGCATCCTCGGTTTTCTGGAAGGCGAGCATCGTTTGTTCGCCCAGCTTCTGTATGGAACGGGCATGCGGATCAGTGAGGGTTTGCAACTGCGGGTCAAGGATCTGGATTTCGATCACGGCACGATCATCGTGCGGGAGGGCAAGGGCTCCAAGGATCGGGCCTTGATGTTACCCGAGAGCTTGGCACCCAGCCTGCGCGAGCAGCTGTCGCGTGCACGGGCATGGTGGCTGAAGGACCAGGCCGAGGGCCGCAGCGGCGTTGCGCTTCCCGACGCCCTTGAGCGGAAGTATCCGCGCGCCGGGCATTCCTGGCCGTGGTTCTGGGTTTTTGCGCAGCACACGCATTCGACCGATCCACGGAGCGGTGTCGTGCGTCGCCATCACATGTATGACCAGACCTTTCAGCGCGCCTTCAAACGTGCCGTAGAACAAGCAGGCATCACGAAGCCCGCCACACCGCACACCCTCCGCCACTCGTTCGCGACGGCCTTGCTCCGCAGCGGTTACGACATTCGAACCGTGCAGGATCTGCTCGGCCATTCCGACGTCTCTACGACGATGATTTACACGCATGTGCTGAAAGTTGGCGGTGCCGGAGTGCGCTCACCGCTTGATGCGCTGCCGCCCCTCACTAGTGAGAGGTAGGGCAGCGCAAGTCAATCCTGGCGGATTCACTACCCCTGCGCGAAGGCCATCGGTGCCGCATCGAACGGCCGGTTGCGGAAAGTCCTCCCTGCGTCCGCTGATGGCCGGCAGCAGCCCGTCGTTGCCTGATGGATCCAACCCCTCCGCTGCTATAGTGCAGTCGGCTTCTGACGTTCAGTGCAGCCGTCTTCTGAAAACGACAGCTACCCCCGGCCAAAAAGGCCGTCATGCGATTTATCTTGGCCGGGTCGTTATTGGCGGGTCTAAATGGCCGCTCCGTGGATCTCATCGCCAGAAATGGCGATGCGAGATCCAGGGCAGGGCGGCCGCCATCGTCAGACCTGGCGATGGTCGACGCCGGCGCGCATCGTCGGATGTGGCGATGCGAGCTCGAGGTCGGTGGCCACCGCCGGCGACCTGGTGCCATCGTCGGCAATGGCGATGCTGCAGCTCGACGTGCGCGGCCTGGTCGTCTCGGCATCGTCGGATGCGGCGATGCTCGAGCGAGGCGAAAAAACCGCCTCGGGGTGTCCGAGGCGGCAAGTCTGCATGCGGTTCAGGGAGGAAGAAACCGCGCCGGCGATCAGGGAGGAAAACCGCGCGGCCTGATGTGCAGCTCGGCCACTTTAGCCGGATTTTTCGACTTATCCGATGCGAGCGGCCCGCCGTGGGCGCTGCTCGATCTGCTGTTGCTTTTTCTCGACGTGCTTCTGCTCCTGGTGCTCCTGGTGCTGCTGCTCGTCGCGCGGCACTGTTGCAAAGTTAGCGATGAGGCAGCCTTTTGTCTTATTCAAAGGCCTTACATTTCAAAAACTCTGCTTACCAGGCGCATTTCGCCCAGGGATCACCATAATAAAATGCTGAGGCCTGGCCTTTGCGTAGTGCACGCATCACCTCAATACCTTTGATGGTGGCGTAAGCCGTCTTCATGGATTTAAATCCCAGCGTGGCGCCGATTATCCGTTTCAGTTTGCCATGATCGCATTCAATCACGTTGTTCCGGTACTTAATCTGTCGGTGTTCAACGTCAGACGGGCACCGGCCTTCGCGTTTGAGCAGAGCAAGCGCGCGACCATAGGCGGGCGCTTTATCCGTGTTGATGAATCGCGGGATCTGCCACTTCTTCACGTTGTTGAGGATTTTACCCAGAAACCGGTATGCAGCTTTGCTGTTACGACGGGAGGAGAGATAAAAATCGACAGTGCGGCCCCGGCTGTCGACGGCCCGGTACAGATACGCCCAGCGGCCATTGACCTTCACGTAGGTTTCATCCATGTGCCACGGGCAAAGATCGGAAGGGTTACGCCAGTACCAGCGCAGCCGTTTTTCCATTTCAGGCGCATAACGCTGAACCCAGCGGTAAATCGTGGAGTGATCGACATTCACTCCGCGTTCAGCCAGCATCTCCTGCAGCTCACGGTAACTGATGCCGTATTTGCAGTACCAGCGTACGGCCCACAGAATGATGTCACGCTGAAAATGCCGGCCTTTGAATGGGTTCATGTGCAGCTCCATCAGCAAAAGGGGATGATAAGTTTATCACCACCGACTATTTGCAACAGTGCCATTTCTTTTCTCATTCCTTCAACACTAAAAGCTCCTTTAAAAAGGTTGCAGGGGGCGCATGATGGAAATAAGTTTTCTATAGCATGCAGTTCAGGGTGCATAACCTTACCCGTACTTCGGGCAACATGAGTTACGCCGCTGCCGACAGGGGCTCTCACCAGTTCAAAGTCGCGTCGAACAGGCTCAACATGATCGGCATGCCACCCTTTTTCAGGAAGCTTGCAACCACAATAGGCACAACGCCCCCCAAATTTCATTCGCAGCTCAGCTCGCTGTATTTTAGAGATCTTATTTTTAGGTTTTGAGAACCTACCATCAGGTGATTCAGCTTTGGATAACTTTGCTGAGGGCTCAGGTAATTCAACTAAATTCCCGTTGATATTTATCACCTTGACCATATCATTTTCCGCCTTTACTAAGCTCACGGGCACAGGAACTGGCTTAAGTAACCGCTAAAGATAACAGCCACTGACTGCATCTACCCAGACCTTCTGTTTATACTCAATAGGCCACCCCTCTTTATCTGCCCGGATGACGCAATCATTTACCGTGGTGCGTGACCGGATACGAACATCAAGCGGAAGCGAATCGTTATCCACACGAGCCTGTGCCTCATTTAAAATGCGTAAAAACATCTCTTTGGTCATTCAGATACCCCCTCAACTTTGCGAATTTTGATCAGATGAGGGCGACTCAGTTTACAAAGTTGTTCTGTCGCTTCATCAATCGAATTGAACCGATGAGCCTCTTCGATATTTAAAGTCCAGTATTTCGCTTTCCCTTCTCCCAGATCGGACTCAAAATAATTTCGCTTTACATCCATTTTTTTAGGCCTGCCATTTATCTTGACGACATTATGTCTGTCATCAAAAAGAAATTCGTCCCCCTCAAAAGTGATTAATACAAATGGCCCCTCAGGCTTGGAAGTCCGGGAACTTTCCATTTTCAAAGTCATACTTCAGCCTCTCGATAGAACTCATGAAACGTCAAATTAAAATGGACTCACACCACACTGATTCAGTATTCCTCCTGAACCCCATTAGGCTCTGTTGTGATTTCATATTTAATTCCGCCAGGTGCTCCCACAGCGTCCGCGACCGACTCACACAGCAGCGAGAGATCGTTGAGGGTCATTGGGTGTTCAATGTCCAGCGTGAAGAGTTTCCCGGCTTGCTTGGCGGCTGTCTTGTCAGCATGTTCGGCATTAAAAAGGTATACGGTGTGTTTTTCCTGAGCGGGTGTATTTTGATTTTGCATTGATGATCCTTTTGTTTAGTTCCCCGATTCCGGGGGTGAGTGAATTAATTTAAATTTATATTCGTCTGGTTTAATTAGAACGTTTCCACGCTATGCGTAAACAGGTAATGCAAGGGCTGTATCAACAGGATTAAAGTTACTTTTCTGGATGCAGCAACGCTTGGACATGATGTCCACATTACATCACGATCAAAGCTAAGTTTTTTTTGTATAACCCCTCCATTTTCGTGTGTTTCGCGTTTCAGACGCTTATACGACCTGCTTGACCATCCTCATCAGAAGGCGGTTTAACAGTCCTTTCGCTGTCGGGCGATTGCTATCGACATAGTAAAAACCTGTTTTGGTCGTACCGTGAGCACTGCTCAGCACCCTCAGTTCCCAGATAACGTCACGGATAACGCCGCCATTTTCTGGCTTAAGGCATTCAGATAAATGGCGCATGAAACGAGCTCTTACGGCACGGTAATAGCGGAACTCCTCTGGCTGGTTAGTATTTTCTTTCACCCGGAGTCGCTGGTTACACAGAGTTAGAACTGCATCCATCATTCCCGCCTTCAGCTTCGCCTGGATCGCACCTTGTTGCTGTTCCCTCTCACCTTCGAGTAACGTTAAAATTCTTTCTCCGAGTGCCGTCTTGTTGTGTACGTGCAACTGAACACAGGCAGCTACGCATGCCCAGAATCTGAACTTTTTTATCTGTCCACGCAATTTCCGGGCTACAACCTGACGGTATGCAGAATCACTGAGTATTTTAAAACGCCGACTGGCAACCAGCTCTGGAAGCGACACTCTGTCGCCTATCCCCAGGCGGGAAAAGGTTTGTCCCCGCTGTGCGAGACGATGATAGACAGCGCCCTTGCCTTTTGAAATTCGGACCGCGCCATAACGAAGAAGATACTGAGCAGCAGTCGTTGGAGTAAACTCACCGTCAGCGATGCGCTGGCGTAACCCGTCGTATTCATGCCAGATAATCCAGGACGCCGTATCTTCTTCAACAGTCAGCTCATCCTCTTCCTCGAATGCCACGACGACAGAACTGCTCTCTCCGGTCTTTAGGCTACGTGAAGCCCTGGGGTCAGCCTGCCCGTCAAAATAGGTCATCAGCGGCAACGTATCAGTCAGTCCATCATAAGCTGTACCGAACCGGCCTCCGGGCAGTTTCATCCAGAGTGGAGCTGGCATTGGTGTACGGGGCACAGGCTGCATGTCAGGCTCATCCTCAAGAAGGTCCAGATCGGCCTCTTCCCAGACCCTGCGATAGATCTCAATTGCCCGAAACGGGCGAGGGTTGAAACAGTGCAACGACCAGAGGAAATCAACGTGGATCACGTTTGCTTCCTGTACAAGCCGAAATTGTGGCTCAGCCATACGACGGTTATAAGCCGTATCGTCAACCTCGCCGGAAAGTAGCTTTCTGCGATGCTCTGCCGCACGTCTTGCTTCAACATAATCAAGGCTGCAACAGGCATGAAAAAGACGTTCAGTCAGGGACGAAGAAAAGATATTGGGTTGAAGACGCACATATCCGCCTTCGAACACTTTACGACCGATATAATCCCGCAGGCTCCAGTCGTACTGGATCTTAGAAAGAAATCGCTGAAGACGACTCAGGCCAGCCTGATAACCGTATTTCTCCGGGTCAGTTCGAAGGAGCGTTTCCATTGAATGGTCAACCCCTACTGCTGTGCAAAATGAGCACCCTATAATTCTGATCATTTAGAAATTTTTTTGCGTTTAAAATCAATGAATTGAAAGATTTCATTTTTCTAAGTCTGATAAAACAGATGAAAACCCAACTGACTATACTCATAAAACTCAATCTTTGCGCTGCTGTACGATACCAGTAATTACAGGTGCCGAGTTTAACATCATGAAAAGTAGCCCAATAATGAATGACGCAACGCCAGCTGCGGTGCCTAACTTCTGACTGAACACCATTGAAACAAAGTACATATTTGGGATAAAAACGGACATAGCAATCACGAAAAGTAACTTATTCAGATAATTATTTATTCGGGTCTTAACCTCAACTCTATCATAAAAAGCCATCGAAACGTAAGCAGTTATCAGTGAATAAAAAGACCATGTCATATAGTTAACCGATTCATTAAATGCCTCTCGCAAAAGCAAAGCACTTTCTGTCATTCCCTACCTCATTAAATCAATAGAAAATAAATCTGAATAATTTATTTTTAAAAGAAAAGAGGCTTTGTTGAATAAATCAGATTTCGGGTAAGTCTCCCCCGTAGCGGGTTGTGTTTTCAGGCAATACGCACGCTTTCAGGCATACCTGCTTTCGTCATTTTGTTCAGCGCTCGTACCAGGGCCATAGCCTCCGCAACCTGACCATCGTAGTCACGCAGCGTCAGTGAACCCCCGAACAGCTGTTTTACCCGGTACATCGCCGTTTCCGCTATCGAGCGACGATTGTAATCTGTTGTCCATTTCCACCGCGCATTACTCCCGGTCAGCCGCTGATTCGCAACAGCACGGTTACGGTCTGCATATTCACCGGGCCAGTAACCCGCACCTTTTCGGGGCGGGATAAGCGCGCTGATTTTCTTACGCCGCAGTTCATCGTGACAGAGCCGGGTATCGTAAGCGCCATCGGCGGCGGCTGACCTGATTTTCCGGTGGGTTTGCCGGATTAACCCGGGGAAGGCCTCTGAGTCCGTAACGTTGTTCAGCGACAGGTCAGCGCAGATGATTTCATGTGTTTTACTGTCAACGGCGAGATGCAGCTTACGCCAGATACGGCGGCGTTCCTGGCCATGCTTTTTGACTTTCCACTCGCCTTCACCGAAGACCTTCAGCCCGGTGGAATCAATTACCAGGTGTGCGATTTCACCCCGGGTGGGCGTTTTGAAACTGACATTAACCGACTTTGCCCGCCTGCTGACACAGCTGTAATCCGGGCAGCGTAGCGGAACGTTCATCAGAGAAAAAATGGAATCAATAAAGCCCTGCGCAGCGCGCAGGGTCAGCCTGAATACGCGTTTAATGACCAGCACAGTCGTGATGGCAAGGTCAGAATAGCGCTGAGGTCTTCCCCGTGATGAAGGCGTTGCCGACTCATACCAGGCCTGAATAGCTTCATCATCCAGCCAGAAAGTTATGGAGCCACGGTTGATGAGGGCTTTATTGTAGGTGGGCCAGTTGGTGATTTTGAACTTTTGCTTTGCCACGGAACGGTCTGCGTTGTCGGGAAGATGCGTGATCTGATCCTTCAACTCAGCAAAAGTTCGATTTATTCAACAAAGCCCCTGCCAATTACTATTACGTAGTTCATTTCACCTGAAACACGATCCGTGAGTAATTGAATGGAA
This sequence comes from Citrobacter meridianamericanus, assembly GCF_041320245.1. Classification (NCBI taxonomy): domain Bacteria; kingdom Pseudomonadati; phylum Pseudomonadota; class Gammaproteobacteria; order Enterobacterales; family Enterobacteriaceae; genus Citrobacter; species Citrobacter meridianamericanus. Next base: position 168,466 of record NZ_CP101037.1, read on the forward strand.
ATATCAGTCGCTCGCGTGGCCTGGCTAGCAGAAATTTTTGCATGTAAGAAAGCTCCCTTTCGAAAGTTGGCCGGAGTCAAACCTGTAATATCCTCGGAGCTAAAATTAAGTGAAGATAGAGTTGAAAATAAATCACAGCTAATGACTTCAGTATTATTAGACATAACCCGGCTCCGCTCATATTCATGTTAAGGTAATTATATCAGGTTGATAGCATTACCTAAGGAAGGTGCGAATAAGCAGGTCATTTCTTCCCAAGCTGACTCGCTGATTAAAATTTCGCGGATCTGGGCCGATTTTTTTCCCGCAAACACATCGAATCAGCCTATTTAGGCTATTTTTTCCACCATTTCTGGCGTTATTTCCGGTTTTTACTGAGATCTCTCCCACTGACGTATCATTTGGTCCACCCGAAACAGGTTGGCCAGGGTGAATAACATCGCCAGTTGGTTATCGTTTTTCAGCAGCCCCTTGTATCTGGCTTTCACGAAGCCGAACTGCCGCTTGATGATGCGAAACGGGTGCTCCACCCTGGCACGGATGCTGGCTTTCATGTATTCGATGTTGATGGCCGTTTTGTTCTTGCGCGGATTCTGCTTCAAGGTTTTTACCTTGCCGGGACGCTCGGCGATCAGCCAGTCCACATCCACCTCGGCCAGCTCCTCGCGCTGTGGCGCTCCTTGGTAGCCGGCATCGGCTGAGACAAATTGCTCCTCTCCATGAAGCAGATTACCCAGCTGATTGAGGTCATGCTCGTTGGCCGCGGTGGTGACTAGGCTGTGGGTCAGGCCACTCTTGGCATCGACACCAATGTGGGCCTTCATGCCAAAGTGCCACTGATTGCCTTTCTTGGTCTGATGCATCTCCGGATCGCGTTGCTGCTCTTTGTTCTTGGTCGAGCTGGGTGCCTCAATGATGGTGGCATCGACCAAGGTGCCTTGAGTCATCATGACGCCTGCTTCGGCCAGCCAGCGATTGATGGTCTTGAACAATTGGCGGGCCAGTTGATGCTGCTCCAGCAGGTGGCGGAAATTCATGATGGTGGTGCGGTCCGGCAGGGCGCTATCCAGGGATAATCGGGCAAACAGGCGCATGGAGGCGATTTCGTACAGGGCATCTTCCATGGCACCGTCGCTCAGGTTGTACCAATGCTGCATGCAGTGAATACGCAGCATGGTCTCCAGCGGATAGGGCCGTCGGCCATTGCCCGCCTTGGGATAAAACGGCTCGATGACAGCGGTCATATTCTGCCATGGCAGAATCTGCTCCATGCGGGAGAGGAAAATCTCTTTTCGGGTCTGACGGCGCTTAGTGCTGAATTCACTATCGGCGAAGGTGAGTTGATGGCTCATGATGTCCCTCTGGGATGCGCTCCGGATGAATATGATGATCTCATATCAGGAACTTGTTCGCACCTTCCCTAATAACTTGGTGGCAAAAAGTTGTGGTTTTTGATTAACTAAAATTGATGTTCTCAATACTGCTCAAGAATTCTTTCTTTACACCCGGAGTAAAAGGTATACGTTCAATGTATTTATAAAGCGTCGCAAAGGTTTTGGTTTCAATGTTTCGTGAAATAACATCATCAATCGGGTCTTCGAACATATTAATAAAAACATCAATATGCTGCTCTCCGCTTTCTGAAGCTAAAGAGAGAATACAGACCACTTCAATGTAGCGGTTATCCTGCTCTGCAATGAACAACCAGTGCCCTTCGTTAAAGGCTGGTGCAGCACTGAAGCGTTTTACAACAATTTCTGAAAGAGCATATCCTGCCTGATCCAACAGATTAATAAAGTTGAGTTGAGTTGAAACCACGTCTAACGCTTTCATAAAACCTCCTTTTCATCTGTACTTATTATACTGTTACCCATCCCCCCAGCTAATAACCTCCCAGCAAACTTTCAAAAAAAATACCACCTTTAATTAGAATTGAACACATCCTTTTTAAATAACAAAAAGGATTATGAAACCCACAATGTTTGTGATGTGCCACCAAGGAAAAGTAACTTTTATGTGCTCATAAATCTTATTTCGTATTCACTTTCCTTTGTCTTTCGGTCGTAGATTATCAGGGGAAGCATAAGAAGAATATGTGAGGTTTAAGCAAATGCGGTGATCGGGCATTATAATTTGGTGAGGCTATTATAAGTGGATAAAGATAGTCGTAGGTATAGGATCAGGTTAAATTGCATTTTCCCGGTTGCCTTCCCTGGCCTACCGGTTTCAGCTCAGATACTAAGACCAGCGGTAATACTTAAAATATTCCTCATTTGCAGCTATAAACTCCCTCAAACCGTTCATTAATCCCTTCTCAAACGCTGTCACGATAAACCGGTAACCGTCCAGTGTTTCAATGTAGTAAATACCGCCTGGTGTAATTCCAACATGCAACACCTCGGCTGTCATCATAAACTGGCCTTCCGGAAAATCATGCGAAAGGTAAATGAAACCAGTAGTGGCCGATGCGGGTGTGGCATTCACTAAGACCCCGTTAAACTGCTGCCCGTGCCTCGCCGGTACAAGCTCACTTCCCCTGGTTGACTTATCAAGCAGCCTCTTAACATCTTTTTCTTCTTTTAACGAGGTATAGACCCGCACATCACTGTCATCACCTGGGCGAGAGCCGGTGCCAACATGAGCAAGACGACGGTAAGCACTGCGCATATTAACGTGGCAGGATGCCCCTGCTCTACCCTGAAGCCTTACGCCAAAGTCTTCGCAAAGTAACAAAATCTGACGTAGCTGGTTTTCATGCACGGACGCTGAGAGTGAAAGATTGAAACAGGAAAAGGTCAGTTCTAAAACCTTTTCGCGTTTGTCATTGAAATGAGCTTCCAGCCTGATGACTGGCTTTTCCGACATTGCAAAAGCTTTGTCCGTTACTCTGTACCGGCATTCATCTCCGAAACATTCTTTAACAACGCTGGCTATGACCGTGTCGTGTTCTCCATCTTCCGGAGCTGGCACAAAGATTTCAAATTGTGCCGGTGTATCCGGCTCAAGCAGAACGGGATAGAGACGCGGAGAATTAAGCAAAGCGCATTCAGAATTAATGAGCTTAACCCAGGCGCTTTTGTCGTCCGGATCCTTAAGCTGCTGTCCAAGGTTATCGCAAAAGTCAACTATCTGACGGGTATGCTCATCCGTGACTGCACAGATCAGGTTAAGACCATGCGTGGCCATACGCAGTTCCCGGGTTCGGGACTGGGAATTGATCGACCAGGGGTTAAGTGAAAGCGAAATAGGGCTTATGGAAGGGACGACCGTCTCATTCTGCAAATCTGTAAGCTGGCAGTTCGCAGTAGGCTTCGGGGAAAGGGTACTAAATATGTAACTTGCCTGTTGTTTAGTACTGGCCTGGATATAAAACATCGCGTCCATGCTTGTATCCCGGGATGAAATTGAAAATAGCTTCATTTTTAACCTTAATGGATGAGCGATTTATAGTCATGTGCAGACAAATGAACATTATGTGCGCCATCATTCCATTCAAAGAATAATCGATACTTAGAGTTTACTCGAATGGAGGAATAACGGTTTGACGTCATTCTTAAGCGTTCATAACGCAAGCTGTTGGATAATAACTCCCGCTCACTCTGGACATTATCCAGCGTTTCAAGTCGACACAGAATCGCGTTAATAATTTCAGAAGGAATACCTGCCGTTGTTTTTCCATTACGGAAGAACTTTTCAAGCCGTCTGTCTTTAAATGAATGGATCATAGTTCCTCCGTAATAATTGACCTTAAAATTAAATTAAAAGGGCTTTGAATTAATGAATACCTAAAATGCGGGCGGCAACTGCCAGCTGCTTATCACTTAACTGACGCTGGTGGGTTAAAGAAGACTTAAGGCTTTCCAGAAAATTATTACTACTGGATTGTTGGGTGATTGCATCAACCATTTTTTGATGAGACCTGCACCATGCTGTGAACGCAGAACTGTGGGCGCTTTCAGTCCTTAAACGCTCGTCTTGCAGGGATGCTGACACTTTGCGGGCAGCTTGCGCATTAATGCGGTACAGCGCATTCAGCGTGTAAGCAGTACGGGTCGTTTCGAGGCTGTAACCCGTGGCTTTACAAGCCATACAGCGACTTCTATAAAAATGCTTACGCTCTCCCCGCCCATTGCATTTATCGCAAACAATACGAAAAGTATATTCCGCAGTACCTTTTACAGAATCAACACAGCGGATTTTTGCGCTGGAGATTTCAATTCCACTGCGATCATAATATTTGGTCATAATGTGATTCCTCCGGTTAGTTCTGGAGTAATCATGACAGAATGAATCTACTGGCTAATAACCTGAGAGTAAATATTTTAAAAAAACATTGAGAGAGGGGCTGCAAATTTATACACGAAGGATTCAAATATAATTTGTTTAAAAAATTAAGAGCATTCTGAAGTAAAATTGCATCAAAAAGCATTCATGGATAAATCATGTACTGGTGCCAGCGATTTAAACGAGGACATTGTTCCGGTGTAATTACACAGTTTAGCATCATAGATTATAACCAAAAGGAAGGAGTCCTTCCCGTCTCGGGAATATTACTTTCCCGTTTGCAGTTTAAGAGACACTTAATGAGAAAGTAATAATTAAGTCATGCTCAACTCTACATTTTACATTGAGGATGGCGTAACAGGGTACGGCATACTACCGTACCCTTGTGTAGGGTTTATGTTTGAGGGAATTCTATAGTAAATGTGGCCGTGCCAGATTGACCACTTACAGCGGGAGTAACGGGATATGTGCGCTCTTCACCATTACCAAGATCCAGTGACAGCGATTTAGTTTCACCAGGCTGGACCGTAACTCCGGCAACCGTAACGCCGAACTGGGCGTTTTTCTGAACAGTCAGGGTTCCGTTTAACTGTCCGGTAATGATAGAACCGTCCTGACGACGCAACACACTGGTTCGGATGATGGCCAGCGGCGTGTTGTCCGTTGCTTTCAGTGCTACGGCTGTGGCCAGCGTCTTGAGATTATCCAGCATAATCAGGTTAGCTGGCTGGTAGGTAAAATTAAGCGTTTTAGTGGTCCGGTTACCTGATTCGTCAATAGCCAGAGCCTCCAGATGATACATCTGTCCCGATTCGTCAGTATTGGGGAAGATTCTGGGGTATTCAGGAATAAAGACATCCTTGGATAGCGGCGTGAATGCAAGGGTGACCTTTTCAGAGTTAGGTCCACCAGCGAGCTGAAGCGATATCAGGGAAGCATCCCCAGAGGCATCAGTAACGCTTATGCGTAGGTTCTCAAGCCCTTTAACCAGTTTTCCTTCTGCGTCTGCGCCATTAAAGCTGAACGCAATAACCGGAAGCGTTGAGTCAATTTTCAGCGGTGCATTAAGCGTTTTGGTTCCTGTGTTTCCAACAAGATCCGTGGCAGACACGCTAACAACCGTATAATCCCCGTCCGGTAGACCAGCGTATGAGAAAGTGGCGTTTTTGGTTTTATAATCGCTTTCACTGACAGTCACAGGCTTCAGGGTGAAAGTTTCCCCCCGGGCATTTTTAAGGGTGGCTTCGAAAACTTTGGTATCCCAGTAGCTGATGTTCCAGGCGTTGACGCGATCATTATCGGTGGCCGTCATAGTGATTGTCTTGGAGGCCTTGTTTACCTGAGCGACATTAACCACCGGTGGGTTGTTATCCCAGATAACCGTAAAATTACCAGCAAGCGCATCGAATATGCTGTCACCATCTTTTCCCGAGTAAAGATGCAGATACTCAAATCCTTTGTCACTGGTGTAGTTGAAGTTAACCGTCATCTCGCATGAACTTTGTCCGACAGGAATAGTGCAGAACCAGGCTGCATTTTTTACCGTTCTGAACTTTTGCACGTATGGTCGGGGTTCTGCGGTTACCTTTATGCGGCTAATGGTGGCGGTTTTAACGCTGATTGAGGCCTGAGTTAACCACTCACTGGTATCACTCCGGTACATCTCTTTAGCCACTATCTTCGGGGCTATTTCCATCGCCGGGGCTGGAGTGAAGTTGAGGGAGTTATGATGAATTCGTCTTACTCCTCCCGCCAGAGTCTGAAATTCATGATAAGTATCCCCCACATTTGGATATATGTATTTGAAAGTATAGATATTATAAGTGCTATCGGACGTCTGGAAATTCGAGTCCGCCCAGCCATATTTGGAACCGTTAACAGCAGTAAAGTCACTTTTCTTCCTTAATACCCGTACGGAAATAGGGTTCTGGAAGACGGTCATGCCAGACTGATAGGAGACCCATGATCCGGTAGTGGCGTCCTGCACCTGGATGATATCGTCAGGCTTAACCCGATCAATTACGCTTCGGCGGCTTAGTTCGCTCCTGTTTCCCGCTTTGTCATAAAGGTAGATCCCCACTTTATATTCAGAGCGGTTTTCCGGTGCCAGGGCATTGCTGCTTGCGTCGGCGACTTGAACGGTTACGCTACCTTCCACTGTATTAATTTCCGCTGGCTTTTTACGCTCCACTCCAGCGGCATCGGTTATGAAATATTCAGCATTAGCAAGCCCGGAACCTTTATCACTCAGTCCATTAAAGACCAGTGCCTGGACGCTGGCGTACTGCATACCGGCTGGTACTGAAGTGAAGATCGCTTCGCTGCCAAAGTTCCACCCATTTCTCGTATAACTTATGGTACCCGTTGCCGGAGGCGTTCGGTCAATTGCAAGCGGGTAATCCTGCCGGGAGACCTCCTTCCCTTGCAAGTCGGTAATCACCTCTCTGAGGGTGAAGCTATCTTCTCCCATCGCTGGTACGGTCAGAGTCTTGCCGTAATAATCAAAGCCTGTCGAAGATGTGGTACGGTCATCAACGGTAACCAGGCTGCTTTTCGTGCTCCAGATGAGGCTCCCGTCACTTTTCAGCAGACTGAGCGTAATATAACGGTCCAGACCGGAAATAACGGCAACGTCAAAGCTCGTTACCGGATTAATCCATACGGATGCAGGCGATACGGTCTTTTTAACGTTCAGGGTATCTTTAAAGCTGAATTCTGCGATTTCAGCGGAAGCTCCTGCGCTGAAACCTGCAAATGCAATAAGCAGGGCTAGTTTGATTTTCATGGGTTGTCTCCTGATCAGGTTCCCCATGATACTTTTTCAGTGTTCGTGATCTTTTCGGGAAAATAGCTATTTTTGATGTTTTTCTTTTCTGCCCGGCGGGACTTTTTTGTTTACGTGAATGCAACAAAACCAGAAAAGTTACTTTTTGATAGGGTAAAATTAGGTTTCCCTAATTTCCAGAAGCAAGCGAAAGCAGAACTAGCTTAATAGCCATTAAGAACGCCATACCTATTGATAAATAACGCTCCTTACATTTAATGATTTGAGCATTTAAAAATGAATTAGCGAAAGAATTTTGGTTTGCTTTTTATTGCATGAGTAAAACAGTATTAATAATCCGGAGCCATTAGAACGTACTCTAAAGACTCCGGTATACAGATATCTTGCCAGTAAAAATGGCCTTACTCCTCATCATCCCCCAGCGCTTTTTTGATGGCGCGGCGGCGGGCTGCATCACCTACACGATATCCGACTGAATATACGTCATTCAACCGGCGCAGAATAAGATTTATTTCCTCATCCTGAATGTAGGCAGGTAAACACAGAACCACGTCGCCATCTTCATCATAGACTCGAACAACTTCCTTCTGCCCATCTCGCTCGCGAATAATCTGGACATGCTGAACCCTGGTGTATTCTGGGTTTACGCTCATTTTAAGTATCTCTCTGTAATTGTTGTTACCAGTTAGCTATAAGCCGGATAATTCTGGTATTCAGTGTTCTGCACAGCAATCGCCTGCTCGTGGATCATTGACACTGCCAGGCGGGCTTTAACTCGCTTGCTGGTGAGAAAACGCTTCACTTCTTTAAGTTCGCTGCCAGCCGACAGCATATTGAAGACATGCTGTTTGAGACTGTTGTTATTTTTGGCCACTTGTTTCTCCATCATCTTTGTACATGGTTATTTCAGGCTGGCCTGCCAGATCACACACGTTATCCATATGCTTTTGGACCCAGTCTGTTAGACCCAGACCTTCGGCCTTTGCCTGATTGACGTAACGCAGTTTACGTTCAGGGGTAACCCGCATCTGTAGTTGTGCCGTCGCTGGAACCGCCTCTTTCAGGGCGTTAAGGCCCCTCTGATCACGGGCCTGAATTGATGGTTTACCGCTAGGCATCTGATGTATCGCTCTCCCGGCGAGCGGTGGACAGCTCTATTTCTTTTGCGATAGCTTTATCTATGGCATCCAGCTGCATGGCAAACTTGATTTCAAGCGAACAGCGTAATGCCTTCAGGGCGCGTTCTTTGGTGCTGTATTGTGGTATGCCGTTCTGGCTACCATTCATGCCTCGCATGCGGCGGGAGGTTGCATCGACAACCTCTCCCTCTTCCCGTGTGCCGTGAACCGTAGTTCCGCTCCATGTCGGATAAACAGTGCCAGTGGCGGTGTTGAAGCTCCAGCCGTTTTGGTATTCCCCCGAGACCTCTGGTACGGGCATATCGCGTTCAACGCCATAGTCAGACCAGCGTAAAGCGCGGTTTATTCTGGCCTGTGCCACCAGCTCATCATACGCGGCTTGTTCTTTTTTATTCATCGCCATTTAGGGCAATCTCCTTAGAGGGGAATTAGGTGTTATATCGGTACGTAAGTGCTTTTCAGGCCTAATCTCTGACAAGGCCTGATGTGCCAGACTGCCGTTGCATTCACCGTTTTATGGCGGTTGACAGAGCCTCATTAAGAGCCGCAATTAGCTCAGGCGAAGTCGGCTCCAGATTTTTGGAAGCGTTCAGCAGCTCCTGAAGTGAAGAGATTTCCTTTGGCTCCACCTGGTTTGTTTCAGGTGCCGTTTTTTGCACTTCATCCAGTGTACGCTGTGCACCGTTATCCAGCACCAGCACCCCCCCGGCACGAATTTCTGAAATGGTGCGCAACGTATACATCAATTTATCCCAGACACGGCTACCAACCTCGAACCCGGAATCAGCTACTTTTTCTTCATTATGCTTTTGAAAAATTTCTTCTAACCAAGTGGTGAAGCGCTTTCCAAAAGTATTGGCGGCTAAAGAAGTGCAGGAATAAACCTGTTCAACCTGTTTTGTTCCATTTTTATCAGTGAATGTAATGAGACCGATTCGGCCACTGTTAACAGTGTAAAAGCGAGGTTGAAAGCCAGCTTTGAGAAGGTTTTCAATAGCTGAAAAAAAATCTTTTTTGAGCATCGGTTTCAAAATGGTTTTCCTTTTATGCCCGGTGCCGCCGGGGCGGTGGCGTTAAATATACGCCATGTAAGTAAATTAATTTATACCCATTTGATTGTCAATACAAACAAAAAAACAAACCATGTTTATTATTTTATCAACGATGCTATTTTAAAGTCCGTCTAAAATAAAAAACCAAAAAGTTAAATTTGAAGCCGTCCTTCCTAAATTCATTTCTTGCGCATATTAGCACCCTGCTTTAAGTAAATAATTTTTGAAAAAGTTGTCTGGAGGTTATTAGCTCGTGCATCTGGATTGGTAATATAAAGCCAACACAGAAAAGGAAAACAAAATGTATAAATTAGTATCTCCTCGTGAACTGACTGAGATTATTACCGGTTTACTGCTTAAACCTGAACTCCTTGGTGAGCTGGACTCACCAGAAAAGCATCGGATGTTTATGGCAGATTTAGGCCGCGTGGTGGCCGAACATTGTGGAGGTCTGGTAAACAGCGTCGTCTTGCCAGGAACAGAAGTTACAGTGTCGGATGGGTTACCGCTTAATGGCCAGCCGGTACGTTATCTCGGAATCAAAGAGAACATCCCTCACCTCCTTGTAGAGCCTGATGCTTCCTTACCTTCGCTCGCTAAAAACGTCTGGATGTATGCAGATCCTGAAGGCTGGAAAGAACATTTTGGAGCTGAGGAAGACTGCCTTACTCCTGAAATGATGCAGCTGTTCCGTAAAGGTATCCAGGCTCTTCAGAAAGAGCATGACACCCCTGAAATTAGCCTCACACTTCAGGACTGGCGCCTGGAGGAGGAAACACTGCCAGAAGAGGACAGTCAGGCCTATCAGGTCAGCGTTACCGGCCAACATAACATCCACTGTGAAGTTGTTAACAAGGAAGGTAACCCCTGTTTTGGTGTCATGTTCGAAATCGATCAGGGTGTGCCTGCCTTACACATCAACACCGGCGGGGATATGTTGCTCCACATTCATTGCGCCCATAACGGACTCGTTCTGACCCCTGATGCAAGCGGTCAGCGATTTGATAAGGCTCCCGTTGACCGCTTCTCTTATAACAGCCCATCCCTGCTGTTGTCTGCCGACTAACCAAGGCCAAATCTGAATTGTCCCGTTTAAGTAACCAACCCGCTGCCGCCAGGCGGGTAAATCCTCTTAATGGAGTTTTAATGCAAATCTCAACTGAAGTTCTGAACGTCTTATCTCGCTGCCGTGCTGAAGGGAACTTTCTTTTCCTGGCCGACCAGCTCGACCGCAGCATTTATGTTAAGACAAACAAAGTGCTCGAAGCCGCCGGTGGCAAATGGAACCGAAAAGAGCAGGCACATATTTTTACGGCGGATGCAGCTGAGCGTATCGAGCAAATCATTCTGACAGGTTCGGTTGACATCCCACGAGATCTGTTCAATTTCTTCCCTACACCTGAGAATTTAGTCACAGATATGGTTCTACGCGCTGAACCAGCTGCCGGGGAGCGTGTACTGGAGCCAGAGTTTGGTGATGGCCGCATTCTGAAAGCCTTAAAACTGGCGGCTCCGGATGCATTGATTACCGGGATCGAATTGAACGATGAGCGATTCCTTGCAGTGAAGAACGATAGTGTCCTTAGCACAGGAGTCGAGCTGGTGCATACCGACTTTCTTGGGTACCAGCCCGATGAAACTTTTGATGTTATCGTTATGAATCCACCATTCCTTAAACGCTCTGACGTTAAACATGTCATGCATGCCATCGCAATGCTCGCTAAGCGAGGTCGCTTACAGGCCATTCTGTCAGCTGGGGTATTGTTCCGGGAAGACACACTGACAAAAGCGCTCAGGGAGCGAGTCAAACAACTTGGCGGACAAATTTCGCCTCTTCCGGATGATACATTTAGGGAGTCCGGAACAAAGGTCAAAACAGCCCGCCTTGAAATTGATCTTCGCCGCTAACTGACAAGCAACCGGAAAGAAATCTTAATACGAGTAGCCGGTTAAAGTTACCTGACCGGCTTAACTGACTAAATCAATAAAGAGTGAACAGAAATGACGCATACTGCCGTTTCTCAGGCTAATAGTGCTTTGCAGCTACCCACGGTGGAGCATGTCTACGCTCTTCTGAAAGCAAATTGTAAACCTGACCGCTTTGACGGGCGTGACGGACCCGTGTGGGGCCAGGAATACTCGTGGAATCTGGCAAAAGATCGCTTACAGGATCTGGAGAAATACGGTAAGGCATATGTCTCCCGTCATGAAGACCGTATGGGGGAAGGATTTAGTTTTGGTCCTGACCTGTTAATTATTCGCTAACGCTCCTAATGCCTGATGATATGGTAAGCACAACTGGAAAAATATGTTTTCAAAGCCTATGACCACTTTCACACCAGAACGTATTGAACAAATTTTGGAATTTGCCGAGGGTAGTAACCCAAGCGAAGCAATGAGTCTCAGAGCTGACGAAGTTGCTGTACTGGCACGTATTGGAAAGGCAGTTATGTCGATTGCGCCTGTTTATCAGTGCGAGTTTTGCCACCATGACGCAACCGGGCAACTTCAGTGGCACTGGGAAGATGTGAACAAAGCTTTTTATGATAAATACGATCCAGACAGACGCGGAAGACGTCGAATCCTCTATACCGCCCCGCCGATGCCTTTAGTTTCGGCTGACCTGCTTAACATGGCTTCATCTGCTATTGAAGACTTGCTCACTAACAAAGACAGAAGTGGTGCGGGAATGTGGAATGACATTCCAGAACAGCTACGACGCGCAGCAGAACTGGTAATGGATAATAGCCGGGCCGCTGAAACAGAAGCGATGCTGATGCGTCTTTATGTAGAATGTGACACAGGTGAGCGCAGGGGCAACGGCACTCAATCTGGCGTAGCAATGCCTTCTTGGCAAACCGTTGAAGAGGCACGTGTGTTGCTAGGGGTGAAATGATGCAGTTCTCGCCAGGGCAGTTTGTAATTCACAACAAGAAGCGCCTTGCGGAACGAAGGTAGACGTACTGACTGAGGTTCACTCCCCTCTCGACTGGTGGCGTAATGCCGCCAGGTTTTGATTCATATATGCCGTCCGTTAACGCATTTATATCTGACATACCTAATTTATCCTGATTCTTTTTTACATAAAGTAAAAGCATCACTTAATGCGATATGTGGATGCCGATAGTTTCAGGCTAATGTTATAAGTTTTGCAATCGTTGCCAGTTTGGACACCACAGAAATGTCAGATGTAATTCCAAAAAGAAAGATTTCCGTCCTGAACGCACAATAAGGTTTGTCGAAAGGCAAATTATAGATTTGTAATTTCGAGCACCATATGGAGAAGTTTTTTATACTTTTACGAACATAGTGACCTTTAGGAAAAGCTTAAAATAACACCAAACCTAAAGGGGAATAAGAATGAAACATCTCGCTTTTATTACTGCTGTAGCCGGACTCGGTATGTCTGTTCAGGCCCCAGCTCAGATATATGAATCGGCCTTTAAAGACACGAACGGTATTGAGATCCACGCCCCGTCTTCTCGTCTTATGCTTAATCCGGCATCACCGGTAACTTTGACACTTATTTCAGGTCTTGATCGTTTCGTTAATGTCAAAGTCACGAAAGACACTGGAACTGTCATTCTTAATACTACGACTACACGGACGGGTGTATCAGACCGACTAACAGCTGCTGACGGTAGTGAGTTCTACGGCAAAAAAGTAACTTTGCCTGCTTTGGGTGAAGGCAAATTTGTCGTTCAGATAAACGTGTTAGATCTCAATCAGAAGCCTGTAGCGACCTATAACTATAACTGGCTAATTGATGTCACCCCTCCAGCGGCAAATGCTCTTACCGCTAATACTGGTTCTGGCTCTACCGCTGGTGACGTGTGGAAGCTTGGATTAGAGGCAACGGGGCAGTATGACTTCACCTCTTCGGGCGTAAGTGATGCAAATGGTATTGATAAGGGCCTAATATATATTTACAGGCAGGACGGTAGCCTCTACAGCACTACACAGATGCAGTATGACGTATCCGGCCAAAAGATGTACCACACTTACTCTAAGAATTCAGTTAAGGGAACCGGAATACCAGACAGCAACCTGGATGAAGACTTTACTGCAAAAGTTGTTATCTTCGATAACGCAGGTAATAGCCGAACGCTGCCAACTCAAAAATTTCGCTACGACAACACGCTGGGTGAGATGACACTGTGGGCCGTTCATGATCCAAATACGTCTTCCAGCGTCGTACCCGGGGTTTCTAATTATCCGGCTTACAAAGCCGGTATGGTCGTTAACGAAAACCCTATTCGATTAGTCTACCGGATCCCAAAATCTAACTACCGTGCTTATTCAGAAGGTGGGCTTCAGTTCATCAATCAATATTCCGCCCCCAAAGAGATAGCTGTAGACAGCACTTATGCTTATGTTGAAATGACTCTTCCCTATGGCTCAATTAATGGGGATATGGCTCGTATGGCGAACTTTGGCCAGTGGGGAGGGTATTATCCGTCATACAGCCTCGTTCTAAACCCATCTGCAAACCAAACGCCTGCATTTGCGGGTACCTGGGTAGATTTCCTCGATGACAAGGGGAACTGGGTTAAGTGGAAGGATTTTGAGAGTGTGGCTTCATCACGACTGCCAATTAAAATTTCCCGACTTCGTTTTAACGTTGAAGCCCGGCCCTTTGCACAAGAGATCGGCGGTAAGGCGACCTGCACCATTCCGGCAGGAAAAACCTCGTGTGAAGCGCCTGAGACGTTTGATATGGCCTTGGGTACCCAGGGCTACAATAGGATCCTTTACTTCGTTCGCAGCATCAGCAATCCCATTTTGCGGTCTGAGCAATGGATTATGACACGCTGGAACAATAAACAACTGCCGGTAATAAACTCGATATCATATGACGAGACTAACAAGCAGCTGGATGTACTGGCGTCACTTGAAGGCGATGGTAACTGGTTCGACTCGGTCTCATTGAGGGAATTTTATCTTTCCGATAAGAACACCGGTACCCGGATGTCACCCACAGGCGTAATCAAATCTCGTATCTCAGGTAACTACACGATTGCTTATGATTTATCCCGTCAGTCTGAAGGAAAATACAACGTTGAGGTCAACATCAGGGACTTCTTCCAGAACCAGACCAATAAAACTTTCGGAGAAATTGCTCTGGATAACACTCCTCCGACAGTGGCCATAACATTCGACGGAAAGCCGGTAAAAGACGATACGGTAGTGTACGGCCTGGAGAACCTCAGGATCGCTCTGGCAGATAATCTGACAACCCCGAGGATAACCCGTCTTCAGCTCGTAGGTGGCCCCACAGCTGATAACGTTGAGCTTACGTGGTCACCGGCAGGCAAAGATACATACATGCCTGAGTATCCGAGGCTGTTCCCAAATTTCGAACCATCTGAAAATTATTCAATTAGCGTAACAGTTGCCGATAGTCAGTCGAATACCAAAACCTATACTCAGAAGTTCAGTTATCTACCGAATAACCTTGTGCAGTTACATAATCTACGCACATTATCGGTCAGTTCGCCTCTCAAAACGACAGATGGCGTACCCCTTGCGTACCTGTCCACTAACGTTCTGCGTAAGACAAATGGAGAAATTGCTAAAGGGGTCCAGAACGCAACGCTGACTGTGCGGAAGGATGCAGCCTTCGGTATTAAATTTAACGGGGCACAGGCGGCTCCAGGTGAGTCAGTTGAGGTGCAAATAGATATGGGCCAGGGGGATAATCTTCTGTTACCCGTTTATCCTTCCGAAAATGGGAAAGTTGGCACCTCAGAATTCATGATTCAGATCGACGAGTTGAAGTAACTACCCGGAGCCGACAGTAAAACTGACGGCTTCAATTTTACTGCCCTCCTTGACTCCGATCAGCCAGTACGTCTTCAGAGATTCGCAAGGAAGAACCGAAAGAAAAGTTACTTTAATCGTACGTTTCCAGCGATGCTTTTAAAAGACAATGCACACTCGTTGATTACGACAATGGGAGTGAGTGTCGAAACCCTTGAGTAAGGATACCCGGTAAATATACAGCCCCGGGGATCCTCTTCCTTCAACCGGGGATGACAACGGTAGTGAGTCCGGCAACTCACTCCCGTTGTCACTTCTCTGACATATCGTCATACGAGCTTACTCAAGTGCATCCACAAAGATGGGATCGTTTTGAATCTAAACTGGTACTGGTTAGCCAGTCACTTGCATCTATTCCCCCGTCGATACTTAAGTGACAATTGTAGTGATCTGCAATACTGGTGTCTCAGAAACACTGACGACGGTAGAGACTCAATACCCTAACCCCTGACAACAGGAGTGAGCTTAGAGGTGTTACGCTGCTGTCACTTAATGCTTGGGAATTGCCTGACTCACAACCATTGTCATCCGGAGCTACTGATTAACGTTGAACCGCTGGACTTTAATGACAGTGGTAGTGATGGATAGGCTCATTTCCATTGTCGTCATTTTATCGGACAAGCCTCTTCGTCCTACAGGTTTAAGCTGACAATGGTAGTGATTGGATGATCTCACTACTGTTGTCACTCAGTTCTTTGAGCGGACCCTTCCCTCGGTTGGTCGGCATTAACAACGGTAGTGACTCGATTGGCTCACTGCCATTGTCATCGTGTAAATGACGTACCTTATCAGCTCAGCTGAAAGCAATGACAACGGAAGTGACTCTAATTGCTCACTGCCATTGTCGTCGTGTCTATTGAGAGCCTTATCAGTGCACCTGAAAAGCAATGACAACGGTAGTGATTCTAATGGCTCACTACCGTTGTCACCGTGTGTATTGAGAGGATGGTCCACTTAACTGGACGTCTATGACAATGGTAGTGACTTTAATAGCTCACTACCATTGTCGGCGTGTGAATTGAGAGGATGATCAGCTCAGCTGTACGGCCATGACAATAGTAATGACTTAATGAGCTCACTACCGTTGTCACCCTGTTAATTAAGAGGCTCATCTGCTCTTCTGGAAGGCTATGACAACGGAAGTGACTTGCTGGGCTCAGTGCCATTGTCGCCGTATGAATTGAGAGGATCATCCGCTCTTCTGGATGGCAATGACAACGGTAATGACTTAATAGGCTCACTACCGTTGTCATCCTGTAAGTTAAGAGGTTGATCTGCTCAACGGGACGACTATGACAACGGTAGTGACTTGCTGGGCTCACTACCATTGTCACCCTGTGAATTGAGAGGTAGATCCGCTTAACCAGACGTCCATGACAACGGTAGTGACTTTCTGGGCTCAATACCGTTGTCACCCTGTGATTTAAGAGGTTGACCCGCTCTACTGGACGGCCATGACAACGGTAGTCACTTTCTGGGCTCACTACCGTTGTCGCCACATAGAATGAGAGGAGCATCAGCTCAGCTGAACGGCAATGACTACAGTAATGAGCTGGATGAAGCATAACCATTGACATCTGGCCCAACCGGAAGCCGTATTCGCCAATCCAATCGAGATTCACAATGGCCGTGACTCGCCGCATTAAGTTCCGGTGTCCTCCCAAAGCTGAACGCACACTCGGAGGACAATGACAATGCCAGTAAGGTACACATCATTACCATTGTCACTATAGCTACCAGAGAAGCCGGGATTTGAATGTCGATGGTAGTGAGTGGGTCAACTCACTGCCATTGTCACCCCGTTACGATATTTTCCGTTGGATGTACTGGCCAATGAAGTAAAGCGTAGAAACCGGGTGTTAACAGGTGACTCAGGAGAAAGCGTTGAATTCGCAATCTCGATCTACATAGGGTGGTAGAGAACAATGACAACGGTAATGACTTTTGACTCATTACCGTTGACGTGAAAGAGCGGGCTGGGACTAACGAAAATCGAAGAAGTAATTTAGCACCCGGAGCCTGAACCGCCGGGTTAACTTTAGCTGGCGTTGCTGTTCTTTTTCTGGCTTCGAAGACTACGAATATAGCGCAGTTCTTCAGCGGTTAAATCATGGACGGTAAGAACATCATCGCCGTCTATCGGGTCAGCTGGTGGGCATAACTCACCTTCTAAAACAGAAGACCCTGAGTTCTCTTCTTCATCTTCAACCACTTCTAAAGGAGGCTGAGTATTGTTCAAATTCAGATCGGGATCCCGCTTATGAATCTGGAAGTATACTTTTCCGTCTTTCTTAATTTCGGTGTACTGGAGGTATCCTATCGATGCCAACTCTTCAAGAGCCTTTCTCACGGTAGCATTCTGACTATTTGCTCGTGTTTTGAGGTTCAGACGATTTTTCAGCCGAGTAAGGGATATCGGTATAGGATTTGGCGGTAATGACTCTATGAACGTATAGAGAGCCTGGGCGCTTTCCTTCTTGGCCAACTCCTTAATTGCCTTCAGCTGCATCAAAACCTTATGATCGTATTGATAGAGCTCGAAAATCTTAGGATCAACCTGAAGGACAACCTGATCTGATTCCGGGTCTAACAGGGCAGACTGTACCAGATGCGTTGTATAGACTTTGGACGAGTTATTACTGGTGAACGACAAGGTAACGGATGCTAACCTGCGTAAGGAGGCGTCTATACGTTTTCTGGACGCTGTAGATGAGCGATAATTTTCAGGCGTACATAGCTTGAGGAATTCAGTGAATTTTAAGCTTATCGTGTCATTGTTAATCGGATGATTGGCATAGGTTCGAATGATGCCCATCCACGTCTTAAAATCTACTGACATATCAAGACGCTCACCGACAATTGAAATATTGGTGAACCCCTCGCTCTCCATTAAAGAGAGCGTCTGTAACTCTTTCGTTGCGTCAAAGCCAACCGTTTTATATTCCCGATTTTGACGCCCCACACTCTTTGGTGATGGGACGAACAGCCCGAGCCGCATCAAAGCAATAGACTGCACCGTACGGTTGCTGTTAGGACGCAAAATGATGTCTTTACCTGATTCTTTCTCTCTAACAGAGAAAGCCCTGGTGACCAGGTCCTGCTGCTCAGTATCTTTCTCTTTAGTCATAATAAGTTATCACTGAATGTGTAAACAGATTGGTGAATAGTAAGCCCCAGCGAACTCTATGTCACTGGATGGATCATTGTGATGATCCATATCTGTGCATAAGTTCTACCTAAAAAAACGACTCCACTCATTAAAACTTGGCAAAAACTCTTTGCATACAATGACCTGCAACTCTTATCAACAACGGATCAGATCAAGTTAAAAAGATCTAATGAAAAGTCACTACTATTGTCGCTCTGATCACTACTGATGTCAAAAAACTCATTACCAACGTTATAATAATCACTACCAATGTCAAAATAATCACTACTGTTGTCACTGATCACGTCTCAGGCCTTGTGCCGTCTGGCCTGGAGGCAGCGGGGATCTCTTTTGATCTATCAGGAACACTAAGGTACTAATTATTGGAACTACCTTGTGGAAAATGGGGATAAATAAATGCTTAGTTCTTATACAGGTCTCAACTTGCCTCCCTGATAAAAACTGTCGTCAAAGCTAAATCACAGCCACAGGCATTTTCGGTGGATAAATTTTTGAGAAATAGAAGCATACATGCAGACTCGTGTCGCAAGTAATTGAAAGTAATAATTTATTTAAATAATGCGAGTCACCTTACCTTACAGTGGAAGTTTAAGTCTAACCTCACTACCATTGTCACTTAAAATCATTACCAACGTCGAAATAGTCTCTACCATTGTCTTTTAAGTCACTCCCGTTGTCACTTATGTCGCTACTGTTGTCAGTGACAATGCTCCAGCCCAGTAACCATGCGGCCTACAGCGTACCGGGATCTTCTTTGTACTCTCTGGCACCTTTGGGATCATTTATTGGATCTACATGAGGGATAAAATCTTTTGACGATTTCGTAGTGCAGTTATACCAGCGACTTAGCAAGACAAAAGCTGCAATTTAGTGACGAGTTACTAGTCTGCCCAACAAGAGCAATGCAGAGAAGATATGTGGTGAAATGACCATGGTAGTGAGTCTAATCACTACCATGGTCCGCAGTAAGCGTTACTTACGCAATGAACGTCGGACTGATTTGCAACAACATGGGCTACGGCGCATCAGAAGACGGCCGTTGTGCTTCAGCAAAACAGCCCTGCTTTATTTTAATTCTTCAATGTTAATCATGAACTCAGATCTGCCTGTAAGGCCGGATACAGCAGGGAAAATAGGAAAGCTACGGCTGTCCCCGAGCCCCAAATCCAGTTGAAGCTCTTTGCTTTCACCTGGCATCGCAGAAACACCATTTACAGTCACGCCGAATGCAGCGTCCTTACGGACAGTAAGCACTGCGTCCTGAAGCCCTGTAGCGATTGAACCATCCTTTTTACGCAGCTGGCTGGCATACAGAACAGCCAGAGGAGTATTGTCAGATGTTTTGAGAGAAGCATTGACAGCTAAGGTTTTCAGATTCTCTAGCCTGACGAGATTGTTTGGAAGGTAGTTAAATTCGACTGAGCTTTCTTTAACGTTGTTCATCTCATCTTTGGCCTGAACTGTGAGAGTGTATGTTTCGCCTTCATTAAGAGACGGAAAGATCTTGGGATAATTAGGTGCATACAGGTTGTTTCCCAGATTCACCCAAGACAATTCCACCGCATCAGAAACAGGGCCACCGCGAAGAGTCATACGGCTTAAGGATGGTTTAGTTAGAGCATCGGTGAGCTGTATACGGACGTTCTCCAGCCCATATACTGTTACGTTTTTGCTGATCGGTTTTCCTTCGTAGCTAATACTTACAGATGGTGCTGTATTATCAACGACAACAGTTTGATAAGGGAGGTTACCGGTATTGTTGAATGTATCTTGGGCATTAATTACCACGTTATAACTGCCTTCTGGTACCTCTTTCATGTTGAACTCATACGTGTAGTTCCCAGACGCCATATTTCTACCTGTTTGTTTGCCGGTTACGCTTATTTCTGCGTTGTTACGGTTTTTATCTGACAACCAAACTCGATTTACATAAACATGGTCGAAATATGAACCATCTCCAGGTTGATTCACGTAAACCTGGAGAATGTTGGTGGTTTCAATGTAATCAAATCCAGTGACGGAGGGACCCAGTGTATGCCAGGCTATATTCTCCCATATAGGGGCAAAGAAGGTTGCTTCGGTGGTTGACCTTACTTCATAGCCACTATGAAGATAGCCGGTAGTGCCATTTATAATATCCTGGGGCAAAGAGACGGTACAGGTTGTTGAGCCAGCTGGAATACTGCATGTTGCTCCGCCAGTGATTTTTTGATCATATGGCCTAGCCTGTACATTGAACCGGATATTAGTAAGTTTTATAGGCATATCAGATGCCTTGAACAGGTTCCAGTTTACGCTGTTGAACCATGTTCCATCAGCCTTTTGTCGTTCTATGGGTGAACTTCCCCAAGCCGGACTCTTTACAGAGGCAGGATCCCAGTTGAGCCAGCTGGCATACTGACCAAGATCTCCTCCAGACCATTGATATGTATTCACAGGTCTATAGTAGTTTCCATCTAAGGCACCCTGTGGCAGCTTAACTTCCACGTAGACATAGGTGGCATCTTCGGAAAGGACCTGTACTCCGCCATAGTTATTGGTAATGCTCATGCCACCATTTCGATATGGCTTCCAGTTAGTTCTTGGGATACGTATAACCAACTTGTAGGGGTTTTCCAGCACTGTAAGGCCTCGTTTAAACGGGACGTATCCCGAAGAAATGCCGGGTACAACACTGGTGCTTACACGTGAGTCATGAACTGCAAATGGCGTAAATTCTCCCATTTGATCGTCATATAAAAACCGCTGGGGAGGAATGTTAAGCGTATTTCCTGCCAGGTCCGTAACGATGAAATTGAAGGTGAATTCTTCATCAAGATCACTTGAGGGCATGCCAGCCTGGGTGTTCATATCTTTAATCCACGGATAGAACGCACGTTTATTGGCTGTGTCATAACTCAGGTTATTGTCGGAGACCACAGAACCATTACTTCGTTTAATGACAAGACGGATCTTGGCAATTCCACTAGCATCCTCAATACCGTCTGCAAATATAGAAAACTGGCCACTACCGCCTCGGCCCAACTCCCAAAGTGGCCCAGAAAGTACCATGTCGTAACCTGCGTTTTGACTCGGATAAATACTCTTATAGCGTGGAGGAGTTGTATCAACGATGAAATGATAAGTAGATGTGCTCACTACAGTCTGGCGAATATCCAGAGTTTCATTGACTACAGTAAAGGTCCCTTCTCCGAGCGCCGGTAGAACCATATCCTTTCCATAGTATTCTGTTCCATCGGCAGCAACGATACGATCTGCAACGCTCGTTTTGGTCGAGACGGAGGAATACATAACCTTTTTATCGCTGTCTCGTGTGACCGTCACTCGCTCGTACCGATCAAGACCCGATATCAAGTTCAGAGTCAAAACACCAGCGGGATTAAGATATGTTTGTGTTGCAGGCTTAATATTCCGAACAGCCTTATTGGTATCTGTAAATGAGTAGCTAAATACCTGAGCATGTGCCGAAGATACAGTAGCAAGGGCAGTTGCAACCATGCAGCCAATTAGAGTTTTACGCATATGATGCTCCGGGAATAGGTTATAGCCTTATTCTACGGATTCAGCCTACAAGGTCCGGTCGGATAAAGTGATAATTTGCCTGTTAAAAGAGACATCAAGTGAGAAAGCAACCAACGTACAGAATGCAAAATGGCGGCAGTGCATCTGGATGACGCAAAAGTAACTTTTTGTACCCACTTTTTTGGATTTTAGCCTTCAAAATGAGTATTCAACCAATCATAAAAGTAACTTTTGATAGACGCTGCTCCTTTATGTTTGCCAATTGTGCTGATATGTTTTTAAATTCAAGGAAGCGAGATTTTAAAAGCATCTGTTGAGTCAAATTTATGTAAAATAACAGGGTAACCATCACTTCTAGGTTGAGGAAACCCAATGTTATACATGCTCTTATGCTGTTTTCTGATGCTCAACAGTACATTCGTTATGTTCAGAGCAATGTCTGCAATAAGTAAAGGATCCGCTAAAGAAAACCGGTCTGAAATATCGCTGATAGTCCTAGCAACACTTGGAATTGCATCACCATTCATTGTCGCAATGATTACTATTAATGAAAGTATGACATCTAAAACAGTAACAGATTTTTCTTTGGGTGCTCAGTGGTCCGGAATGGTTTCAGCGGTAGCGCTAATGGGGTTATATGCTCGACGCGTTTGGAAAGAGAAGAAGTCCTTATTTACTGGCGCTTTCCTGGCCTCTTCCTTAATGGCCTTTATTTTTACTGACAGCCTTGTTTTCGTATCCCAGAAGGACACCGGCGTTCTGGCTACTTTCGTACTCGATAAAAACGCTGGAGATATTGATTGTAGTCGCCCGGCTATGATTGTCCATTACAGTAAAGGTGTTCCAACGGACTGGCGTTGCCCAACCAGTATCATGTTGATGGCGTATTCTTCATATCCTTTTTTACCTTGGCCTGAGTATAGCCATGGTACCAGCCAGTCTCTTACGGTTGTTATTGATACATTTATGGAAAACGCTGTTAATCTCAGTCAAAAATAATAAATAAACCTCTCTAGTGAGAGGTTTTATAAACCTGAGCCACCAATCTAATTAACTCTATATTTTTGTTTTAGCTTTTTTAAAGGTAGACTTACCGAATAAAACAGCAATTATAGAGCAAAGGCCTGGCGTTAGGACAAAAGCTAATAATGCACTGCCAAAACTTGTCATTTCAGGCACCACGAACCAGCTGATAGGCCACGTCAGGGCAGGTAAATTTAGCGGATCATAAAGCGCATGTAGAGCGCTTAACACACAGTAAAGTGCTAAAAAGCAAACTAGATAAACAACGATCCACATTTTAATTTGCTCAGCAATTTCAAATTTAGGACTGCCCATGCTTTACCTCAGTGGCTGAATATTGATGGTTAATATCTTTAATCACCCGTAAGCACTTAGTGCATACCTTAGTTCGATTTGTCTGCTTGTCCAGAGTGTATTTAACTTCAAGTTGACCTCCAGCATTAAGCAAAGTGAGCATCTCATCTTCTAACACGCTTCGGTAAATGGTCTTGTCCGAGAGTGTGCCCGGTAACGAGTACTCAACATAATTGTTTGAAACTCTTACCGATTTAGGGATTTTACCACTGAGCTGGATTTCATTCGTTGAAGGCATTACAGTTACTTTAATCACAGTTGCCGGTGACCAGAAATCCTGATAACGCACTTTATGAATTTTATCAGCTCTAAGGCCTAACCACACATTTCCGGCGATAAGAACAATAAGCAATCCATAAACTGATCGTCGAATGTTACGCCTTTTAATCACAATGTCCCCCATCCCTCAAATATCATTCTAAATAACTGCACCAGGATATCATGAGCGTAATTAAAAGAATTCTTCATAACCGGGGTTTTCAGTTGAGTTTGCGGACTCTTTACTTTGCGGTTTCTCGCCCTCTATTTGAGTATCCCTGACAGGTTTGGATTTACCCATGCTCCTCTGAAAGGTATCCATAACAAACTCAATATCTTCTTCTGGCAGGCTGGTGGGTTGGTTGCTCATAGGACTTCCTCTTGTTGAATACGTTCGGCGTACAGGATGCGAACCGAAACGGTCGTGTTTTCAAACTCGTTCTCAAAAACGTCCATCCATTCCGTCCGGAATTCTTCCCCCAGAAGGTTATCGAGCCCCTGAAGAGATAATGGAAGAACGGCTGCTAGAGATCCCCCGGCTGCGAGATGAGATGCAGCTGCCTGGAGATGCAGCCTGGCCCGGTTATCGGCAAAAGGTGGGTTCATCACGACATAATCAAACTTCTTCTGTTGATTAGACTTAGACCATGTGAGGAAGTCAGCTTCTGTCGTATCGTATCCCTTAGCCCGGGAGATAAGGCAATTCAAAGTATCAAGCTCGATGCCAGTAACGATCACACCGGCAGGGAATGATTTAAGCAAATCCGCATGGCCAATATTAGGCTCCAGGAGGGTATCCCCTTCCCCTGCACCGAGCAGGGAATATACATATTCGCTGATTCGGCAAGATGAAGGGTAAAACTGATGCGATACAATATCAGGCATCTCCCCTATCTGGCCGATGTAACGAATAACCTCACACGGATCATAGGAAAATGTCACATCGTATTTTGTTACTGTTGCCCCTAAGAACCGAAGGGTGTCAGCGGCAACACTCGAAGATTTGCGTTCGGCGAGAGACCCTAAAGATGTCCAGCAACTCCATTTATTGTCCCCGTCATTTTTAAACATTAGTTCAGAAAGCTGCATCCGGGTATCAAAGTCGATGCACTGCTTAAGTACAGGGAATGCCTCCAAAGATTTCTTGCTATGAGCCATGCGGTCGGCAGGTAATGCCAGCGGTACGATAGCTGATAAAATATTGTTAAGCCGCTCGGCGATATCAGGGTGGACGTCAATATGCATTGATCCATTTTTGTAAACCCTGAAACGAATACTGTTGCCATCGATGCAGATCCATTTTCTGAACCCCTCATGTTCGACCAACGCCTCAACCAATGATTTGGTGTTATGGATCGCCTTCACCTGTTCGCCACGGAAGAATGCGCATATAACGCGGAGCTCGCTCAGTGGTGAAATGCCAGACTCTTTAAAATCCACCCTTAATTTCTGCCAGGGGTATTTAGACGGCTCGCAAACTCCGGTAGTGATCATGCGGGTGGAGAACCCAAAAGCTTTGTTTGTCTTATGACTGCGGCTCAGAGACTGGAAGACGTCGTAAACCCTTTCTTTAATAAATTGATTGCGGTCATTAAGCAAAGCAACGACTGTGCCTACTACAGCGTCAGCTGTGAAATCAGGGATCACCTGAGGCGGCATAATATAGCGGTCGGCCGTAAACTGCTTATCCCATTCGTTACGTTTGGCATCCGACATGATAGGCAAAACATCAGTGAGTGCCATAACGCGTTTCCAGTATTCAGATCTCAGAGCGTTTTCCGCGAACAAGGCATCCGCTTCAGAGATACTGTGGTTGTAGCCTGAGAGATAAGAATAAAGTTTCTGGTGATTGTGGGTTTTGAACTGGACAGCCATGTGTTTCAACAAGCAGAGTTCATCATTATAGGACTCAACAAGATCCGCGATAATGCCGAGCTCTTTGCGCATATCTGGAAGAAATGTTTCAGAAGAGCTAACCACCAGGCTATGAGAGGTTGTTAAAGCCAGTACGCTGTGACCTGCATTATCGGGTTTAGCTTCAGAATCAAGAGATGACATTTTACCGGTCCTTTAGAAAAAACTTTTACCAGGATAGCAACGTCGCTCTGTAACCTAATAGGTTCAGTGACACGAAAAAGTTTTTTATGTCTCTGAATAAAACTTAAAGATGTCAACTCATAGAAAGAAGCAAAAAAAAAGCCCCGCATAAACGGGGCAAGAACGATACATGGAGGTTTAAAAAAGGCGGGCAAAAAGCCTGAATCCTTAATGACTCTGACAAAACCAACACTTTGCCAAAAGTAAATTATTCTGCGTCCGGCTGTGGGTCAGTATCCTGATCGGTCTCTTCCCCTGCCTTCTTAGCATTTTTTTTACGTGGGTATTTTGGCTTCTCACCATTAAGTTTTGCCTGACGATTCTCCGCACGGCGAAGCTGCTTGTTCTCTGATTCTGTGATCTCTTTTGAAAGATTTCTCAGCATCTCCAGAGTACTGCGGTTCAACGTAATGTTGATTTCTTCGTCAGCACTTGAATCTGTCATCTCCGGCAATTCAATATCCCCCAGTTTCTGTAATAAGCTGGTGGTGATGAGTTTGACGCCTTCTACGGCTTTTGTGGCAATAACCGGCGGAATCCGTGCTGGCTTGAAGTCTGAAGGTCTGACTCGTACCTGACCATGTTGGGTTTTTTTCACCGTGATGCCATTCGCATCGGCCTGCTCAAGTTCCGCGATCATCTTCTTGATACGTGAAATTGCTTCTGTTTCACCGAGCTCATCGATCAGTGAAAGCACGTTAACATACGAAATAGCGTCAGCATGAATCCATTTCTTGATAACAACAGAACAGGTTGTCAGGCGGATAAGAGAACTGATGGTCGTCGGGCTTTTATTTTCACGTTGAGCAATTCGTTCGAGTGACCAGCCAGCAAGAGAATGTAGGCGACGATAGGACTCGCCAAGCGCAACAGGAGAAAGCGCAAGACCACGGTTACCATCAATGGTCGCGAGCTCACAGCCAATTTCATCTTCTTTAATCTCAACGCAAAGGATTGTGATGTCATGATCTTCATCACATGCCATCATTGCGGCTTTTAAACGGCAGTGCCCCTGGCGAACAAAAGGTACCCCATCAATGACACGTACTCGGATAGGGTCTACATAGTCACCTCGAATGTAGGCATTCTTGATGTTGTAGATGTGTTCTTCAACCTCAGGGAGCTTATAGTAATCGTCACCCATTCCCATTTCGCGGGAGTTGAAGCCTGGCGTGACCTGAATTACTGAAGGGTGGATAGCCCATGCTTTCTGGTCACTTACTTCAGTACAAAGTTCAGGGTTTGCATCACGGAACTGTTTAAGCCCAGTGACGTAACGACCTGTGCCAGTAACTACTGAAAAGGCAACATGGGCCGTTTTAAAGACCTTGTCATTAGCTTGCTGTGTAGGTTCTGTCAGTAAAACACTCATAGGGGCTCCGTTACATTTTTCTGCTTACTTTCTGCGTAGCGGGGATACTACCGAAAAAAAAATCCATAATTTTTCGCAAAAAAGGTACTTTTTGAGCCTATTCTGATTTTTCACAAAAAAAGAGGGCTCCCCATTTCTTGTGATGGCATCAAAATCGCTTCATAAACAAAGACATAAATCCAAAACATAAAGTTCAGGTATCAGTGAGGAAAAATCTTATAAATCCGCAATGCTGAAAGTCAAAACTGTGCGTCTTAAACAACTTTTTTTTGCTCCCTAAGTTATTAGTTAAAGCCCGTGGTTAGGTACGATACCAGCACCTAAATTTCTCTCTCAGGTATAGACACTTTGACTCGACATCTCAGACACATGCCGATAATCAAATGGGCTGGTGGAAAAACGAAACTGATGCCTTTCATCAGCCATCACTACCCACACGATCATAGTTGCCGGTGGGTAGAACCCTTTATAGGCGGTGGTGCCGTTTTTCTGAACATGTTTGCACAAAATGCATTGCTTGCAGATAGCAATCCAGACTTGATCAACCTATACAGGACTATTCAAAGACAGAAAACTAACTTTATAAATCAGGTCCAAAACCTAGCGGATAAAACCTTTGTCGAAAAGGACTACTATGAGATGAGGGACCGTTTCAACAAAACCTGTATTTCTGGTCAACCGCTTCAAAGAGCGGCTTTGTTTTACTCCCTGAATCGCCTGGGCTATAACGGTATGTGCCGCTATAACTCAGAAAGAATCTATTCAGTGCCCTGGGGGAAACATACAGAACTGAAGCTTGACTTCAATAAAATAGACTACCTTTCATTTCGTCTTTCAGGTATTGAACTGATCACCGCTGGTTTTGAGGAGACTCTGGCCGCAACCGGCGAAGGAGATCAGATTTATTGTGATCCGCCATATGACAAAACAAGCAAAACTAGTTTTGTCAGTTACGATGGTAAACCGTTCAGCCAAAGCGACCACGTGCTGTTAGCAAATATGCTCGTTGACGCTCACAGAAAAGGCGCTGCTGTTGCGATATCAAATAGCCTGACACCATTCACTTTGGGCCTCTATGAAGAGCGTGGATTCGTCATACACAGACTCAGCGCTTACCGATCCGTAGGAAGTAAGCCAAATACACGGAAAACGGAAACAGAAATACTGGCCGTGCTGAAATAGAGTTAATTCTAATCAACGGGGCTAATCCATTCCTGAAAAGTTAATACCTCAGGGTGAGTTCGTTGAACATAAGGTATAAACTGAAGCTCTTCTATTCTCCGGTCGCCCCTCTTTCCTTCGCAAATAAATGAAATGAGTCCTTGCTGAGAAAGCCCAGTAAGGACGCTCATAAGTCTTATATTTAGAGTTTTAAGCTGTAAGTCGTTATTAATGTCCTCCACTTTATGAGAGCTCTGGCCTGAACGTTTAAGATACTCGTAAACCATGAAATTCGAATTTCGTCGTTTTAACAATTTTTCGGTTATGCATTCCTGAATGAAACCGCCAAGAGCATCTAAAAGCGGACTGAGAACTACCGGGAAAGTTAATGTGTAACTTTGAGAAGTTTTAGACAAAGTAAATGAATTTAGAAAGCTAAAGTTAAGTCTCTTTTTTGAATATGGAGCGTAAGCGACAAGAGTAGTTGACATAACAGTAAGTAAAGCTTCAAGATGTTCCACTGTTATTAATGTGGTTTTATCTGTATTTCTTAGATTATGGAAATCAATAAACGCTACTCTTGAACGGCTAAGCCAATCTTGTACTTTAATGTCGATAGAAAATTGCGATATATGATTTGAACATTCATTTTGGTTGATAGGGCATGCAGACGAAAGATGGTTATGGATTATCATGCATAGCACAAAAAAAGGAAATCGGCAGGCTGTGGGGCATTGAAAACCGGTTAAAGAAAGCTTAGACGTTTCATATGCGCTTACCGGAAAAGTAACTTTTCTTAACGTTGGCTTTGACGATGTTCTTGCATTTTTACAAATGAAACCGAGACCCAGATCATTGTGCATTTTAAAGTCCATCTCCATCATCACCTTTTAGCCTTAACTGTATGGTATTGGTATACAAAAAATTAAAAATTATAATTAATAAGATTATCATTTTTTTACTATTGAAAAGGTTGTGATAGAGGGGAATTTAAATGTAAAAGATTTATACTCGCAGATCTTTATGAGGGATAAAACCCATTGCGTAAGCAACAATATTACGTGAGTGAGTCCTAACGACAGTTTAAGTCTTGGCTCTATATTTAAGCAGTAAAACATTTAACTGTCTTGGAGTTTACTTAACTTAAAAACTGTTATTGCAGCATAATTTTTCGAATCAAAATCATAGAATTTTCTGACTTTTCCAGTCAAATGATAACGTTCACCCAATAAAATGTGATCCTGTTTATCGGCCGTTAAAGCGATCCCGTCATTTCTAACTTTACCAGTAAATGTAAAAAAATAACTCCCTTTACTTTTTGCGTACGCGGCCCTGACTTCAGTAAATGTTAGTTCAATGCTTATGACCTGGCCGATATTGTAGCTATGTTTTAAAATTTCTTGTTCATTTTCCGGAGTTTCAGACAACATCACATCAAAGGTTGTAAAGAAACAATCCAGCTGGCGTTCTGTCAAAAAACGGTTATTGTCTAGTTGCGCCAATATACTATTAGAAAACTTAGTGTTAGCCTTTTTTGCTTTCTCAATAAGTACGTGGTTTCTGGATTTCCATGCTTCGAGTGTTGGGTTAACACGCAGTTCCGGAATGTTATCGAGAAAGGTAATTGGCTCTAGTACCACTAATTTTTCAATAATGGGTCCAACTGTTTGCACCCCATGACACTTTTCACATACATCAGCCCCTTTGTGGCCTGTGCCCGCACATTCGTTACATTCTCTTTCGATAGGTGCATAATAATTTCCATCTCCGTTAAGGGATACATTCACTGAGGCTGGTACCATATGACCATCAAGAGTAAAGAAAAGAGATTTCATTTTCGAAACACCTCCAAACGTGCCTCTACGATTGCTACAGCTTCTTTCACAGTTTTTTCATAGTGGTCATGCCCTTCAGGAAATTGGTCAAAACGTTTACCGTGTTCTAACTCTTCCATGTTGCGTTTAAGGACTTCATGAGTTAGAAGCAAATCATTATAATTATCGATAAGAGTCAGCTTTATAGGTTTAATCACTCAACTAATCCTCGGTTTTTTATTCCTTAAGGAGATCTCGAATTTCCAGAAGCTCTTCTAATTTTGGTTTAGAAAGAATGATTGCTGTATTTTCGTCGTTAAGTAAAGACAATAAAATATTTAGCTTTTCATCATTCAAGATTATTTGAACACCATCATCAGAAAATATTACATTTTTACTATCAACATTTTTGAACAAGTGTGCACTATCTCTACCAAATTTTAGTTCTGTTTGAGTATTCGTTATAGATTCCGTATGTGTACTTTCCACAAGCTCAAGAAATTCAGATTTTAGCCGTTCTGTTTTCTTATGCGAGAGGCGCTTAATACCCAAAGTCTTACGTGTGACTGCCGAATTTTTCTTTTCTGGTCCGCCTTTATTTAAGGTGTCTGGTCCTGCTCCAGCTGCATTGTGTTCAGGTATGCCTACAATTTTGCTCGTTGTAGTCTCAATATTCTTAACGCCAGGTAAGAAACCTTCTATATGTTTTAAAACCATTTTGTGATCGTTGGAATATTTTAACATTATTTCAATGGCGAGCGTTTTTTTGATTAGATTTAGGCTAATCAAACGTTGAAGCTCTAATGGCATATCAAGGATTTTTAGCATATTACGAATTGCGGTAGTTGATCGTTGATATCGCATTGCTAGTTCTTCAACCGAATACCCGAGACTAACAGCATGAGCTAATGCATGAGCTTGCCCAACCGGATTTAGCCCATTGCTTCTGTTACCATCGAGGTTCTCAAGGTATTCTTCAATTTCGTTTTTATAATCGATTAAGATAACAGATAATTTTGGAATATTAGCACCTTCAGAAATTGCTAATTTTAAGCCATGAAAACGAGTATGACCTTGACGAACTAAATATTTACCTTTTCTTTTTACGACCTTGATCATATCAACCTGCCTTCCTTCCTTAAAGGCTTGTTTGATTGACACAATCATCGATTTGACAGGTTCTTGTTCGTAACACAAATCTCCGATTACCGCCTCTCGGGGATTAAATCCCTTTTCAATTTCAACTAGATTAGTATCCACTTCAATGACTGTATGTTTGCTGTTGTTCATATCTTCCTCCTGTTTACTACATGATACATGAACCTCAAATTTGCCAAATAGGGCTGATACATCTAAAAGGTAAACTCAAAAAATTTGCTTAATAAAATTAAAATAAAAACTGTCTTGAATAAAACAATGATAGTAAACCCACTTTCATTTCCGTTTGCGATCTGTAGATATTGATAAAGGAGCGCTATTCCTTGTTTTATATGGACTTATCATTGTTTTCAACAGGTTAGATCAATTCTTTAGATCACTAAAGATCAATAGAGTTCAAGTAAAGATCACGGCATCTTTAACTCATTGATTATAGTAACTTTATGAAAGGATCCGGCATTCGGATGCATGCGAAAAGCATTTGAATGAATAAGGAAGGCATTTACTGGAATGCTTATGGCATTTAGGTAAATGCGTAAAAAGCATTTGCAAGAATATGTTATAAACAGTTTGCCAAATGAAAATCTTATCACCGACGAGTTAAGTTAATGATTAAAAACAACGAGTTAATCCATCCTTTTGACGTAACCAGTAATGAATCAGGTAAGACTTATCAACTGACGCCTAACTCGTCCAAGTCGGTTCAGCCCGTGGCCCTGCTGAGATTGAGTGTATTTACCCCTGTCGGCACAAAAGAAAACCGCGACCGAAACTTTGAAGTTGATGCCTCTGATGAGCTTTCGTGTATGGAAATTGCAAGATCGGAGGGTTATGACGACATCAAGATAACTGGTGTCAAACTATCTATGTCTACCGACTTTAAGTGCTGGCTCGGGATCATCATGGCTTTCAGTAAATATGGTTTTACTTCCGAGAAGATTAGCCTGACTTTTAACGAGTTTGCGAAGATGTGTGGTATCAGTTCAACAAACATCAACAAACGAACTCGTGCGCGCTTTAAAGAGTCATTAATGAACCTTGCATCGGTAGTGCTTGCCTTCTCAGACTCTCGTAGTGGTCGGTTCACAGTAACGCATCTGGTGCAGAAGGCTATGATTGATCCAAAAAGCGATACTGTTGAGCTGGTTGGGGATCCTTCTATGTGGGAACTGTATCGTTACGACCATAAGACATTGTTAAGCCTTCAGGTTCTATACATTTTGGCTAAAAAAGAAGCTGCGCAATCTCTCTATATTTATTTTGAAGCAATGCCAGCTGGTACGTTGTTCGTTAATATGAAACGGTTGAGGGAAAGGTTGCTTCTTACAACCCCTATTCGTACGCAAAACCAGATAATTCGTAAAGCAATGCGGGAACTTGAATCTATCGGATATCTCGATTATCAAGAAGTTAAGAAAGGTCGCGACATACAATTTCAGATCTTCAAAAGAAGCCCTAAGCTGGCCCTTGCCAAACAAGGTTGAAAGCTATCTGGTATGCACTGGTTATAACCTGCTGAAAAATAAGTTATTTATCAGTGCTATGCTTAGTGCTTCTTTTACTACTGGTCTTACATCTCGGCTTAATGTGCAAAAAAGTAACTTTTCAAACGAACTCCTGACTATTCATCTGTATGCCTTTCTGACTCAAGCGTACATGCTAGCCCATTCATTAAATGCCGTTGAGCAAGATGGTTTCGTGCGCACTCTATTCACGTGAATGCCTTTTGTGGATTACGCCTCTTACATTCATACAAATGCTTTTGATGTCGGTATCCCAAAAATTCATTCATTGAAATGCTTTTGTTTGCCACTGTATCCCGAGCATAGCTATGCAGTGGTATAAAAAGGCATTTTGGTGAATGGCATTAGGTCGAATGACACACAGTTCAGCTTTGTTAAGAGCGAGAATGGTCCAAGACATCTATGACATTGGGCATCAGAAGGACTATGTGCTTGATATGAGATCAAAAAAATATCAGAAGCATCACAACTCCAATGGCATTCAAAGAAATGCCTTTGTTTTGTTAGTACACCAAACAACCCAAAATTCATGCAGTTATATCAAAGACTCATTCGCAAAAGGACTCAGCCAGAAAGCATTTGCTTAAATAGCATTGGCCAAAAGCATTCGAATGAATGATGTTCGTATGGACAAGACAAAGTCCCACTCACGCCCAGAGGTGTAAAAGGCATTTAGATGAATGACGCACCGGCCCGAGGATTGTATGTAGTTTCTCCAACTGATAGTTGCCGAACCAGGGAGCACAGTGATATGCGGCCTTCTCAGAATCAAGAGATAGATAATAAGGGAACAAAAAAGATTAGATATGAAGCTTAGTTACCTGCCCGATATCTAGTTAGAGCTTTTCAAACCATCAAAAGTGACTTTTATGCTTGAGGAGTCTCATCAGCTTCAGGATTGAGCTTAACGTAATCTTACCCCCTCCCCTCTTTCAAACTTTTACTAAGCGTTCACTGGTACCTTTCAAAGATTATGCTTTAGGCCCTTTGCTTAAAAATTCACCAATCGCTAAACGTTAAAAAAAGGGGGTTTATGCGAACGGAAGGATCGGAATAAAAAAGTATTATTCATTCGCGTTTACGTGAACTCAAATCTACACGGAGTAATTATGGAACTTTCTTTAAATATTGGCCTTAGTGAAAAGAAATCTAACACGGCTGCACTTTTTAAAACAAAAAGCGCAAAAGTGATTTTGTTTGTTCTGCTGACCGTGCTTTTTTGCGGTCTGGCATATGCGGGTTCAGATGATGGGGCACTGGGAGATATTTGGTCATACATGAGTGAAAGTATGACTGGAGCTCCGGGCAAAATTCTGGCAGCCGCGATGTTGATCTCAAGCGTATATTTCTCTGTCCTTAAGCCTAACCCGGGCCTGGCACTGGTTTCATTATTCATGATGCTGGTAATGGCCAACGGCGAGAAAATTATCAGCACCTTTATGGATGCTGGCGTACCGCTGTAATTTATTGTTAATCATGCATGAGGGGGTTCATCCCCCTCTCTGGATTTTTAATGAGTAAGCAGAACGACGTTCCTCAGCATACCTATAGATTCCCTTTCAGGATCAACATGCCTCTACTGATTTTGTTTTGGGATGCCAAAAAATTAGGGCTTGCATTCATTCTGGTTGCATTTGGGAATATCTTCGAATGCTTCGGGTTTTCTGTTGTAGCAGCGGTTGTGTATTGGATTGCGTATAACAAAGCAGCTGAGTCAGGAATAAGAGGATTGCTAAAACACAAACTCTGGTGGCTCGGTTTTTTGCCAGGTAAAGCAGTTTTTAGTAGCCGTTATTTCAACGATCCATTTATCAGAGATTTGTATTCTTGATGGAGCTATGAATGAAAATGCTAAGTGGCATTAACATCCCTTTTTTCAAAAAATCTAAAAAGGATGAAAACGGTGATCTTGAACAGTCATACGTAAAGAAAGATGAAAGTGCTAAGGGACGTTTTTTGGACATTAAAAAACGATTTAGCCCACAAGCTGAAGCGTCAGGTGCTGGAATTACATACAGCGCCCTGATTAATCGTGATACAAAACTTATCCGCATTAATACTGTTTCAATAGCCGTCATTGGGTTATTGGTTGCAAAGATTCTTTTTTTCACTGACCCAGTGACGATTGTTACCCCTCCAAACATGAATGAAGAGATCACGGTTGTTGGTAACAAAGCATCGGAATCTTATAAAACACAATGGGCTCTCTTTTTTAGTACCCTTTTAGGGAATATTAATCCAACTAATATTTCCTTTGTGACGGCCTATGTCCTCGATGCCCTTTCACCTGAACTACAGGCTAAAACGAGTGAGTCTTTACAGGAGCAGATAAATATCATGCAGGCTCGTGGTGTTGAGCAGACCTTTAAGCCTAATGATATTTACTTTGATCCAAAAAATGACATGGTCTATGTCTGGGGTACCAAAACGACTCGACTTGTAAATGTTCCGGACAAAACTGAATCATCGAAATGGACTTATGAATGGGTTCTCGGGATGAAAAATGGTCGCCCAAGAATTGCATATGTAAATCAATATTCCGGAACACCGAATATTAAAAAAATTACGATAAACGGCAAAGAGCAACTGGCAACGCTGGATAATCCGCCACCGTCTACAGGTAACAAGTGATGATTAAAAAAAAGGGCTTAGGCTTCAACGCAATTACAGCATTGATCATGCTCACGACTTCGAACTGCGTAATCGCTGAAGAATACCAATTGCCAGCAACAATTAATAACCCGGTTGTAATGCCAGTTGGTGCTGACGGATTTCAGAATGGAGCTGCAAAAGCCATTATTCCGGGTCAAGCTGGTTCTGAACAGTCAGGTGCACAAACAAACCTTAGTGAAGCCGGTAATGCGCAGGGACAAAAACCTACAACTGATCTCCCTACCGTGCAACTTTCCCCAGCCAGCAATGCTTCGCCTGCGGTAAGCGCTATTACTGGAGCATTATCAAATAATCCTAGTCTCCCCGGATTTGACGCACAGACCCGATCTGGTGCAATTGATAGCTATGGGAGACCAACAGGTACCTCTTCCCAGCAGAATGCAACCAATGCGACCGCCACGTCAAAAGCCGATGAACTTTATGTCGAAGCTCGTAACCGATATAAAGAAGTTCAGCGTGTAAATGTGCCGCCTGGTGGGAATGTGGTACTGCCAGTTTCACGAGGACTTCAAAACAGAATATCGACCAGCTTCAAGAATGCTTCTGTCAGTACTTCTACCCCTGCTGAAGAGGCAAGCATATTTGTTAATGGTGGCGATGTCTTTATTTCAACTAATACCGATAAACCAATCGGGATTATGTTGTCTGAAGATCAGGTACCTGAATCGACCTATAACCTGACCCTGGTACCGCTTGATGTTCCCGGTGCGATGATTTCAGTTACTACATCTTTAAGCCCATCTATGCAAGCCAAACGTGAAACCTCATTGGATAAGCAAAACTATGAGGAAATGTTGGCCCGCTCCCAGTCAGAAGAACTGGCTCCAACGGATCCAAAACAAGACGATCATAAACAAAGAATCATTGATTTATTGACTCCTGTGGCTCTTGGTGAGGTCCCTTCAGGATTCAGTTTACAACAGGACCGACTTTCTCGTATTCCTGCGCCAGAGCAGTCACCATGTAACTTTAATATGTATGCAAAGCTCGGTCAGAGACTGGTTGGCTCACGTGAACTTATTGATGTAATTCTTGTGAAAAACGATAAACCATACGGTCAAATCGTTGCTGATCAGCAGTGTATGGCAGAAGGCGTTATTGCAAGTGCTTTATTTGATAAAGCATACCTGCAACCGGGAGAAGAAACAGAGCTTTACATAGTCCGGGATAAATTGTTCAAGGAACGCGAGGCCCGGGTTACAACCAGACCAAGTCTAATCAGAAAATAATATGGGAAAAGTTACTTTGCCTGCTCTGCTTGGGGCCACCGTGATTGGTTTTGTCGTATTTGCTTTAACCAGCTTTTACTACAGGTCAGAATATATACCAAAAAGGAGTGTATTAATCGTTCCGGACGCACCCATTAGTATCGAAGATGGCAGTAACGCTTTTCCCGTTCAGACAGTAATAATGAACGATCCAACTCTTATTGATAAATTTGTAGGAGAGGGCAATATTAATGAGGAGAATGCTTTTGACTATCACAAAAGTAACGTTTTGGAACCTAATTACAAACATGAAATATCTAGAACGAGCCAGATAGATAAAGCTGAAATGAATCATCCATCTGTTCGTGAAAACTGGGCCAGAGCAGGTGAACCCTATATCGTTCCTCAGATGTCTGACAGCGAACGAAATCTAAAAATTAAACGATTCCAGAAACCTACAAGTGGAGCTAATCATGGACATTAAAAAGGCCTGGGAAAATAAGACCGTCAGACTTTCTGTTATTGGCGCTCTGCTGGTAGTGATTGTTTATATTATTAGCCAGTCTATTTTTTCCACACCAGTTAAGAAAGAAAAGAAAACACAGAAAAAAGACATGCAGACCAATTTGTTGTTAGATGATTCGCAAATGAACAAATTGAGTAATGAAGAAAGCCAGAAAGTATATAAAGAAATGGTTAAGCAAAACCGACTTGACCAAAATGCGGCGAAAGAGGACCGCGAAAAAGCAGAAAAAGCCCAACAGGAAACTAAAGCCCAAGTTGCAAGTTTAACTTCTCAACTTCAGCAGCTGTCTCAGCAAATTAATGATATGCAGACAAATCGAAACGGCAATCGTAACTTGGATGCTGGTAGTTCGCGTAAAACGATTAATGAGCAGGCACCGGCAGCTCCTTATCAGCTTAATGCTAATGCGCCGATTAATGGCGTAAACCCTAATTACGCTTCTATCACACCTACGCGTAATAGCCCAATGAGAACAATCACACAAAGTTCCATTAAGACTAATGGTACCGATGGTGTCATTCAGGTTATGCCCGTGTCTGAAAACAGAATCAAGGAAGGCAGAGAGGTCATTGCAGGAGATAAAGCGCCAACTCGGACTGTACGAGGTGATGGTACTGCGCCAGTTGATAGCAAAGCGCGGCATGCTGCCCGAAAAGATGAAATGTTTCTTCCGGCAACATCTATTATCACTGGTGTTCTGATTACCGGGCTTGAAGCGCCTACAAGCCTTTCTTCCAAATCAGAACCAATGCCAGTAACGATGCGTATTAAAAAAGATGTCATCATGCCCAATAATTTCACCATGGATTTGCGTGACTGTAACCTTCTGGGTTCAGCTGTTGGTGATCTGGCGTCACAGCGTGCTTACATACGTGCCACTTCTATCTCTTGTGTTAATTCAAAAGGGAAAGCTTTTGACGTAAAACTGGAAGCATATGCTGTAAGTGAAAATGACGGAAAAAATGGGATCCGAGGCACGCTTATCAGCCGAAATGGTAACGCAATTGCAGGAGCTGCATTTGCCGGTGGACTTTCTTCACTTGCCGGTAGCTTAAGTCCCAGTAAGGTATCTTCACTTAACATCGACCCTAATTCACAGGCTCAGTATCAGTCCCCTAATTTTGGTGCACTTGGGGCATTAGCCGGGGCTGGTGCAGCTCAAGGTGGTCTTAATCGACTCGTCGATTACTACACCGCAATTGCAGAACAACAGTGGCCAATCGTAGAAATTAGCCCTGGCCGAGCTATTACATTTGTCGTTCAGACCGGAACTACAATTCCAACGAATCTGACCAGTCGCTGAGGTTTAAATGGATAGTTTAGAAAAAAAAGAATCGCCTGAATCAGCTGGACCTGAAATCACTAAAAAAATGGTGCGAGAAAGGACAACAAAAAAAATTACTTTCGAAATTGATATTGAAAAAATATTGAAGTATTTATTTTTCTTCGCCTTTGCCGTATTGGTCATTATTTATGGTTATAAAGGCTTTATGAATGTTTACGATTACTTCAATAAACAATCCCAGCCTTCGTACAAGATTGCAGTGCTTGACATGCCTGAATTACGTAAGGAATTTTTCAAGCATCACGGAGGCCGTACTGCTGACAATGATAGATCTCAATTCGAAGAATATTTCAGAACATTAATGAAGATCTACCGTGACCGTGGCTATTTAATTATTGATGCAACGCTTGCCGTTACTGTACCGGATAGTGTTGAAATCGTCACTTATATGGAACTTGAAGATAGCTCTGAAGCGGTACAATCAAGTTCTTATAATGCAAAGAAGTAGAGGGCACCCAATAGTGAAAAAGTTACTTTTCCCTTTAATGGCGGCTTTCGCCATTATGGCGAATACGGTCACTTATGCTTCAGAGCAGGTCCTAACTAATAGTGATGCTGCTGCGTTAATGGCAAAGGCAAAGGAAGGTGGCGTTTCACCCAGTCAGATCTCGGGTGTGTTATCAAAAATGAAAGGATATAAACCTAAGGATGCCATATACATTCCTTCTGGTGGGCTATACCTCTTTCAGGACGAACGTTCGCAGCTAATGGCAGTAACGACCGATGGCCGATACTCCCTTACTGGGGGAAGCCTTGTTGATGTAATTAAACGTAAACCTGTTCTGACTGTAGAAGAAATCAGGAATTCCTATTTTATTAGTCTTGATGAGGCCCCCTTCCCTCTGGAAACTGTAGCGTCCATTCCTCTGGGAAATTCAAAGCTTAAAAGACAAGCAGCCATTTTCATAACACTTGATTGTGACGGTTGCATGGAACTTGTTAAGAAATTCTATGCAGATCGGGACAAGTATCGGATAGATATTGTTTTAGTTCCCTCACCCGGTGAGCCAAAAGAAGAGCTTAGAAGGCTCTGGTGTAGTAAAGAAAAAGGAAAAATAAACAACCTCGATATTCTTCGTTGGCTAATGGGAAGCAAATCCGACATTGAAAAAAGATTGCTCTCTCAAAAAGAAGCAGAAGAATGTCCGGCGGAACCTTTGGTAGCGTCATTGATGCTCGCAGGAATTTATAAATTGCAGGGTGTACCTTCAGTTGTCAGACAGGATGGTTTGGCTGGTAATGGCATTCCAAAAGATTTCGACTACTGGTTGAACCAAAGCGTTGAACCTCTCTTAAAAAATCCATTTGAGACAAATTAAGGCTAGTTTATGAACATCAAAAGATTGGTACTCAGTGCTCTGGTTGTAGGTACATCCTCATATCTTACGGGGTGCTCCATCGGTAGTTCCGAATCCGAATGTCCAGGCATTGAAAAGGGCGTTATCTGTAAAGGTCCTCGCGAAGTTATGGAGTTAACTAATAATCGAGATGATCTGTCTGCACTGGCGGGGGAAGAGTCGGAATCGGGAAAGGAGAAATCGGCTGTCAATGACAGCCGTTATCCAACTGAAATTAGCCCTCCAGGGGAAGTCAAATATCCACAGTCTACTACCCTTAAAAATCAGCCTGTGGCTTATTCAAAAACCGAAATTAAGCCAGTTGGTCAGTTACCTGTCATGTACGATAAAACTTTAAAAATGGGTGCCCCTACTTCATCCATTGGACCACGGCCTATTTCTGGTGTACCGGTTAATTCAAACGTAAGGATGACTAGCAGTTATAGCACTGCCTCTTCAACTGGTAACCCTTTCGTTCATCCGGCTGCGGAAGTCGTTAAACAAACAAGCTATCCGGTTTCTGCTGGAAATGCCCCACGCTACGTTGCACCTAATTCTGATATCAGCCCTGGTAAGGATATGTACTCTCTTTACAATGGCCAGCCCGTTAACCCGACTCTCAACCCTGGGCAGATCCAGCAATACCGTTCGCAAGGTTATAAACAAGCTGTAGTGGCTCCTGAACCACTTGCTGTTCTGCAACAGGGGAAAGTAATGAGAATTACTTTTGCACCTTATACCGATGATAACGATGCGCTTAATCTTCCCGGCTACGTTTATGTCAACGTAAAACCGCAAACATGGATTGCTGGCAAGAATTCGACCTCAAACCCAGCTCGCATAGTTCCTTTAGAAGTACAGGATGCGGCCCGGGAAAATATGCAGCAGCAACAAAAAGCAACTAAAGCTGTCTCTTCGAACGGCATTGTTAGACAACTGTAAGGTCAAATATGGAAGCTATCAATAATTACAATAGCGGTTTAAATCGCCATCAATTAGGTGGGTTTATCCCTGTTTACGATCAATTAGCAGGGACTCACTATTTTTTGATTGATGGCAACAGATTAGGGTTTATGTTTATCTGTAATCCATCCCCTGGAGTTTTTGATAATCAGCAAGATGTTCTTGCTGAAATGTTCAAAATGGATTTCCCTACAGATACTGTCTGTCAAATATCTCTGACTGCATTGCCAGACCTGACTTTACAGCTTAGTGCTTGGTCAGCTGTGCGAGGTGGGCGTATGACTGGGAACGATAAGCTTAAAGCAGATCTGCTTAATGGTTATCAGTTGGACTACTACGACAGAAGTATGCATAAGCCTTTAAAACCTGATCATGATAACCTTATGTTGAGGGA
Source organism: Citrobacter meridianamericanus (assembly GCF_041320245.1). NCBI lineage: Bacteria > Pseudomonadati > Pseudomonadota > Gammaproteobacteria > Enterobacterales > Enterobacteriaceae > Citrobacter > Citrobacter meridianamericanus. Next base: position 209,443 of record NZ_CP101037.1, read on the forward strand.
TTTTCAGGTATGGATCTCGCTATCGATTCCTTTACAGTCTGCCCTTCCTACCGAGCTGGAACATTCGCGTATCGATTCACTTTACTCTGAACTTGTAAGTAAGTTAATTACGATTGGATTGCATCCGTTTAAGGTCGATGCAGAAAACTGGCTCTATTGTATAGATAAGGTCGTAAACCCCGGAAAGAACTCCCGGTGGGCTGAAGGTTTCATAGACGTTAACACTATGAAAAGGCTTAATGAACAAGTTAACGTTCCCGGCCGTAAGTATACAGTCACAGAAAATCATTTCTCATCAGTCACACAAAGTGACGACGAATCTGAGCATCGTTACTTCAAACAACTTTCCGTTGTAAAGTTTCCTGAATACGTCAATTTCGGTTGTATGTATGAGTTAGTAGTTAACTGGATGCATGGACGTAAGACAATTTTCAGCCCATTTATGATCACTCAGACTGTTCAGTTTGCCGATCCGCTCAAGTTGTCAAAAGAAAACGTCCGCTACAAAGCAATCACTAATAAACAGGCAAGTATACCTTCAGTTGTCACATTCTGCCCTCGCCTGCGGGATATGGATAATGACTACATGGCCGTAACTCGCGAGCTTGAGGATGGCGCAAAGCTTTTAAGAGGGTATCTTACTTTCACTGTTATGGGTAGTAATGCCAATTCTGTGCAGACAGCAGCTAACGATCTCAAATCCTTTTACCTCGAAAGCCGGGTCAAAGTAGCAGATGATTCCTTTATCGTTTTCCCGTCATTTATGTCATGTCTGCCAATGTGCAATGACCCAAAGACAATTTTCGACCTTGACCGTTCCGAAGTAGTGAGCAACACCGGAGCGGCTCATATGACACCGATCTTTGGGCCCTGGAAAGGTAATACAGATAGACCAGTACTGAGTTTAGTTTCTCGTGAAGGTCAACTCATGGGACTTGATATTTTCAAGACTTCTGCAAGCTATAACATGGTTATTGGTGCAACGTCAGGTGCAGGGAAGTCATTCTGGACAGCATATCTAATCAATAACTATCTTGGAGCTGGACCGCGATCTAATAACCTCGTTCATTATCGCTCAACATTTAAGCATTTTTTAGAAAACGAATACCCAGATGATGATCCTGACGGTGCTCAAGTATTTGTTGTGGACGTGGGCCGTTCTTACCAGGGGATTGCGGAACAATATACAAACAGTCAATTTATTGATTTCGGTAAAACCCCTGACTTCACCCTAAATCCCTTTGCCTTCCTAACTGACATCACTGTTAACGACGATGTATTTAACGAAGCACCTGAATTTACCGGTGAATCAACTTCAAACGATGCAGAAAAAGACAAAGTTGCTCAGACCATAATGGTTTTGAATCAGCTAAAAATTATGGCTTCAGAGAAAGGCCTTATCGATGATTATCAACAATCAGTGATGCTTCAGCTTATTGCAGAAGAGTACCAAGAATCCAGAAAATCAGGTCGGACCGGTTCAATAACCGGCTTTGCTCTGCGTTGCAAGAAGCATGAAGACAAACGTATAAAGGATATTGGGGAGCAACTCGGAGCATGGTGCGAAGGTGGAATTTATGGGCACCGGTTTACCGATACGTTGCCTCCAATCAACTTCGACAGCAGATTTATTGTTTTGGAACTGGAGGAGCTAAAAGGCACCCCCCACCTTCAGACAGTTGTATTAATGTCTATCATTCAGGCTGCTCAGCATGCAATGTTCATCAAAAAAGATGGGCGTCGTCGCTTGTTCATCCTTGATGAAGCATGGGAGTACATTCGTCCTGATAATTCATCAGGTGCCGGAAATCAATCAAACCAATTCTTCTCTTCCTTCCTCGAAGCGGCATGGCGTAGGTTCAGGAAAACAAACTGCGCTGGCATCTGTATCACACAGTCGTTTGAAGATTATTTTACTTCTTCTGTTGGCCGGGCCCTGACTGCTAACTCGCCTTGGAAGATAATCATGAAACAAGAAAAAGAAAGCATTGAAGCAATGAAGGCTAATAAATATTTTTCTACTTCAGATGCAGAATATGAACGTATGAAAAATATTCGTACAGTCAAAAAGGTGTTTTCAGAGATGTTAGTCAGGTTCGAAAACTTCCAAGAGATCTGTCGGTTATACGTAGACCGGAAAATGGAGCTTTGTTTTACTACGGATAGTGCTGACAGGAGTAAATTATGGGAAATTCAAAGCCGCGAGAATTGTAGCTATGGCGAGGCAATAGAAATTCTCTATGCTCAAGAAGTAGCAGCGGGTTTGGCCGCGTAGAGTAAATATCTTCAAGCAAAAATAATTAAACCAGATGTCTCATAAGAATCTGGTTTTTTATTGTATGCCTTAAGTAAACAAATGAGGTTGTGACTTAATGAGTTCATCACTGTGCTGCAAATTTTGGTTTTATAATTAATGTGGTGTAAAAACAGTGACATAAATACAAATCGCAGTTAGGTTGTGTACGCATTAAGTAAACAAAATTTATAACTTCAATACTGACATTATAAGATGAAAATCACGTAAATTACATTTTTGTTTACCAAAGGTAATCAAAGTAGCGCGGCATTATTAGTGAAAACAGATCACTGGTGTCATTTTGCATACAAAACTTAATATCCTTTAATCATTCTTCTAAAAGTTTATTATTAACGGTTTGGTTTCTGAAAATTTATCCAATTTGCTCACCGAAGACTTTTAACTTATTTAACCCCCTTTATCGCCAAACTGTGATTTTCTAATGTTAGTCTACAGTTCTAGGGCCCTTGCTCCCATGATGCGAATCCTGCCACCTAATAAAGATTAACGCCTCATTCCTGTATGCCGGTCTTACGACGCCAGTGCACGGACTATTTTTGGTCATCACAAGGACAGGCGGGAGATTTAATCAGGGCGTGGTGTTGCTGAGCAGCAGCTGCGGCACTGTAAGCCGAAGGCGGAATTAACTCCTTTATCACCATCTGGGGACGTCATTATGGGTAGCCCTTTTAACTTACTCAGGACCATTAAGCTAAAATTCCGGATAGCGATTGACGTAAGATTTAGGCTAAGCAGGTAAAGTGATCCCCGCTCCCGGGGTGACAACTTTATACAAAAGGCCGAGCGGAAGATTGTCCTTAGGGAATATTTCTTTAACACAGCACGGGCACTTACTCACGCTGCCGGATTTAACCCCCTTAATCGCCAAACTGGGGTTCTGTCCTCATGCTGGCCTTCAGTTCTGGGCGGGGTTGCTATCACTTGCTCCCTAATGCGAGATGTACCTGCTGATACAGATTAACGTCATATTCCTGCGTGCCGGTCTGCCGACACCAGTGCACGGGCTTTTTTCGGTCATCACATTACCGGGCAGGAGATTTTATCAGGACGTGGTGTGACTGAGCAGCAGCTGGGGCACTGTCATCCGCTTGCAGATTTAACCCCCTTAATCGCCAAACTGGCGTTCAGTCCTGATAGTGTCCTTCCGTCCTGGGCAGGGTTGCTAACACTGGCTCCCTTAATACGAAATGCGCCTGCTGATAAAGATTAAAGTCACATCACTGCATACCGGTTTGCCGACTCCGGTGCATGGCCTTTTCCGATAATCACAAGGACGGACGGGTGATTATATCTGTGCATAGTATGTCTGAGCAGCATCAGAAGGCACTGTCAGCCACTGGCAGATTTAACCCCCTTAATCGCCAAACTGGCGTTCAGTCCTGATAGTGTCCTTCCGTCCTGGGCAGGGTTGCTAACACTTGCTCCCTTAATACGAAATGCGCCTGCTGATAAAGATTAAAGTCACATCACTGCATACCGGTCTGCCGACTCCGGTGCATGGCCTTTTCCGATAATCACAAGGACGGACGGGTGATTATATCTGTGCATAGTATGTCTGAGCAGCATCAGAAGGCACTGTCAGCCGCTGGCAGATTTAACCCCCTTAATCGCCAAACTGGGATCAGTCCTGATAGTGTCCTTCCGTCCTGGAGAGGGTTGCTAACACTTGTTCCCATGATACGAAATGCGCCAGCTGATACAGATTAACGTCTCATTGCCCATGCCGGTCTGCCGACACCGGTGCATGGCCTTTTCCGATATTCGCAAGCACAGATGCTTGATTTTTTCAGGGTGTAATATACCTGAGCAGCATCTGAAGGCACTTTCAGTCGCTGTCAGATTTAACACCCTTAATCGCCAATCTGGGATTTTATGATGTTAACCTCCAGTTCAAGACCCTTGCTCCCATGATGCGAACCTTGCCACCTGATAAAGATTTACGCCTCATTCCTGTATGCAGGTCTTACGACTCTAGTGCACGGACAATTTTCGGTCATAACAAGACCTGGCGGAAGATTTAATCAGGCGTGGTGTGACTGAGCAGAAGCTGGGGCAATGTCAGCCGCTGGCAGAAAAAACCCTTATTCGCCATCTCAAACCGTCATTATGGGTAGTCCTTTTAACTTTCTCAGGACCATTAAGCTTAAACTCCGTTTAGAGAATGACGTAAGATTTAGGCTAAGCAGGTTAAGTGATCCCTCTCCCGGGTTGAACACTATATTCATCGTACGAGCGGAAGATTGTCCTTCGGGAAATATTTCTTAAACACCGCTCGGGATCTTATTGCCACTGGCGGATTTAACCCCCTTAATCGCCATACTGGGGTTCTGTCCTGATGCTGGCCTTCAGTTCTGGGCTTGGGTTGCTATCGCTTGCTCCCATAATGCGAAATGTGCCTCCTGATACAGATTAACGTCATATTCCTGCGTGCCGGTCTGCCGACACCAGTGCACGGGCTTTTTTCGGTCATCACATTTCCGGGCAGGAGATTCTATCAGGGCGTGGTGTGACTGAGCAGCAACTGGGGCACTGTCAGCAGCTTGCAGATTTAACACCCTTAATCGCCAAACTGGGATTCTGTTCTGATGTTGACCTTCCGTTCTGGGCGGGCTTTGGTTTACTAACACTTACTTCCATAATACGAAATGTGCTTGATGATGCAGATTAAATTCACATTACTGCATACCGGTCTGCCGACACCGGTGCATGGGCGATTTCCGACGATCTCAAGAACATATGGGAGATTATATCAGGGAGAGTAGTATGCCTGAGCAGCATCTGAAGGCACTGTCAGCCGCTGTGAGATTTAACCCCCTTAATCGCCAAACTGGGGTTCTGTCCTCATGCTGGCCTTCAGTTCCGGGCTGGGTTGCTATCACTTGCTCACATAATGCGAAATGTACCTGCTGATACAGATTAACGTCATATTCCTATATGCCAGTCTGCCGACATCAGTGCTTGGGCTATTTTCGGTCAAAACAAGACCTGGCGAGAGATTTAATCAAGCGTGGTGTGACTGAGCAGCAGCTGGGGGCACTGTCATCCGCTTGCAAATTTAACCCCCTTAATCGCCAAACTTGGGTTCAGTCCTGATGTTGGCATTCCGTTCTGGGCGGCGTTGCTATCACTTGCTCCCATTATGCGAAAAGTGCCTGCTGATACAGATTAACGTCATATTCATGCATGCCGGTCTGCCGACACCAGTGCACGGGTTTTTTCGGTCATTACAATACCGGGCAGGGGATTAAATCAGGGCGTGGTGTGACTGAGCAGCAGCTGGGACACTGTCAGCCGCTGGCAGATTTAACCCCCTTAATCTCCACACTGGGGTTGCCTCCTTAAGTTGGGTTTCATTTCGGGGTGAGGTTGCTAACTCTGCTCCCATAATTCGTAGTGTGCCTCCTCAAGAGATTAACACCTCATATCTTTAGACTGGACTGACGACAACGGTTCACAGTTAGGAAACGTATATCAGCACACCGGTGAGATAGATTTTAGGGTCTAAGCAAGAAATAGGGTAGGCGTGAAGATTCATTAATGGAGCTCTTAACTTCAAAGCGTAGAGAAGGAGACAAGAATCGTGGTTTAAACAGGTTGTGCATTAGGTATGGACTAGAGAGTCTGAGCTCACATCTGCAAGTTAAGCTCACAAAAAATCATAAAAAAGTAAACAAACATTAGCTTAAGATTGAAACTAAGGATAAAATTGTACGCATAACAAGGAAATGGACGCATTATACGTAAAGTTTACATATATGCGTAAAAGTCGGTTTTCAGTGCAAAAAGGTCATAACCATGAATTTACTTGAAAAGATCGCCCTCGTTGGTCAGCGCATGAAAAGCGAGCAGATTTCTCTAAAGGAATCTCTGATGGCTTCATCAAGAGTATCTGTTTCTGATGATAGTGTTGATGGTGTTGATAGACTGATCTATAACCACTGTTTGAATAAAAAAAATCTCTCTGATTTTTTTGGGAAGTCACGAGTAACGTTCAATAAAATACTTTCGGACTTAGAAGAAAAAGAACTTGTTGGTGCACCTATTTATCAAAACAAAAATCATCTTTACACCCGCTGGGATGTTCAAAAAATAATGGATGCCCTGGGTTATCCCAAGTACCGCGATCATTACTTTAGCAGAGCTATTGTTACTCAGAATCATAAAGGCGGTACAGGGAAAAGCACTACATCTGTAGCTTTAGCAGTAGCAGCTGCTTTAGATCTACAACTCAATGCACGTGTATTAATGATCGAATGGGACCCACAAGGTTCGATTGGAAGCAGCATGATTCAAAGTGTCTCAGAAGATGATGTCTTCCTTACAGCAATTGATGCAATCCTTGGAATTTATGAAGAAAATTCTGAGTATAAAAAATATTTAGATTCAGGATTCTCTGAAGAAGAAATCATCACTAATATGCCTTTTTCAACGCATCTGCCAAACTTGGACGTAATAACGGCTTTTCCGACAGATGCTCGTTTTAAAGATAAATACTGGCAATGTTCTAGAGAAGAACGTACGTCTTTGTTACTACGTTTCAAGGAAGTTATCTTACCGGTACTGAAGCAGAACTATGATTTGATTATTATAGACACTCCACCTGAAGATTCACCTTTGATCTGGGCTGCTGACGAAGCGGCCGATGGGATTCTTGTCGCAGTGTCACCACGTGAATATGATTACGCCTCTACTACAGACTTCATGCTTACAATAAGTGAAAGGTTTAAACAATCACCAAGTAAGGGCGACAATTTAAAATGGTTCAAAGTTCTTGCTGTCAATGTAGATGACAAAAGTCCATATGAAAGAATAGTTTTGGATAAATTAATCAGAACTGTTCAGGACCTTTTGATGTCCGCTAACATAAAAAATTCTGAAGCATTTAAGGCAGCTGCTTCCAAAGGGCGTACAGTGCTTGATATCAAAAAATCAGAGGAACTTTGTTCCGCAAAGCAGCTTGATGTCGCAGAAGAATCTGTATTACAGGTATATCAGCAATTTATAAATGAAATAAAAAGTTTTTCAGCTAAGCAAGGAGTTAACGCATGAGCGATGAGCAACATATCGGGAATGATAAATCTCGATATTTAAACGCACCAAAGCGGACAGAAGTCGGTCACCGTTCAGGTCTTGCGGGTTTGAAAACAGCACCTCGCATAAAAAAGTTATTCACTCTTCATAAGGGCCGGAGACTTGAAGCGGAACATGTGATTGTTCCAGCCCAGAGAGTGGAGAAGGAGACCTTAGTCCATCCAGCGAACCCACGAAATCAAGAAGCCCTTACAGATTATTCTGTTAGAGATATTCTTAAGCAGATTGAAGAAAGAGGGGTCGATACCGAAGGGATCGCTGTAAAAAGAGATGGGGTTTATTTATTAATAGAAGGAAGTCGCAGACGTTTCTGCTGTATAAAGGCAGAAAAGGATCTCCCCCTGTGGGTTCTTCCGGATGAACTAACCGAAGATGATATAAATTCAATTATATCCGCAGCACAAACATCTCGAAAATTTTCATATAGAGAAGTTGGGTTTCAATTTATCAAAAAAATGGAAGAAAAAGGATTTTCTACTAATGAAGAACTCGCAGCATATCTTGGGATTAGTCATGTATCGGTAGCCAAAAGAATCCAGGCGGCCCGTATTGACGAAACATTGATCTCTTTATTCCCGGATTATGAAGGAATCCCGAACTCCTATTATAGTCGCTTGTCTCGTTTACAGAAATATGTGCAAAAAAATCTATTTCCTTTAGATGAAGTAATAGATAATGTTAAAGAGGAAACAAAAGATTTAGACATTGGAGATCTCCAGGTTGCTCAAAAAGTTGTAATGGAAAAAATCACACAATCTGTGGAAAGTGTTTGTGAAAAAACTTATTCCACAAAATGGGAAACAAGTGATCTTATTACTTTTGATAACAAAGATAAGTATGCAAGAATCAGTAAAAACAATACTGGTAGAAAAATTCGCTTTGAATTCAATAGGATAAATGCGGGTTTTATTAAGGAACTAGAGGAGTTCATAAAAGAAAAATTAAAAGTATCAGAATAAATATTGAACTGCATCTTTATGATGCAGTTCATATGATTTATATTTTTAATTTCTTGTTATATTAATATGGGGTGTGCGCAGGTTCAGACATATAAGGTCTTAGTTCTATATGAACAGAAGCGCCATTCCCATCATTTACTACGTTTAAAGGTGCTTTTCCCGGCAATGACATAGTTGCAACGTCAGGTCCAGAAACAGCAAAATTATTTTCTGCTGAAGGCATTACTGTAAAAATCTTTATAGCAACATTTTCATGTCTAAATAATGAAATCCCAAAAGTAGAACCAGCTTCGGTATTGCTCACGTCCACAACCACAGGGGTTTTTCCTAGATATTCATTAGTTAGTATGTTTTTTACTAATGCCCCTTCCGGGACAGTATAGATACGGTATGGATATGCTAAAGCCGTGTGACAAAAACATATTAAAATAACAATTAATGTTTGTTTCATAGATTATCCTCATTCAAAAATAAAAGATATAACTCTTGAAAATCGTGGTTAGTAATTAGGTCCGCTTTTCCGGGAAAATCGTAACTAACAGAAAATAAAAGCGAAAGCGAATCTTTTCCTTTTGCTTTGGGAGAGATTCTGCTAAAAGCACGGTTAATAAACATAAGTTGATCTTCATTGTTGAAGCAAAGTCCAAGCATTCCAACCGTAGGAACTACGAATGTGCTTACGCTGCCTGGGGGCAAAAGTTGCTTACTACGGGCATTGTAAGCACAACGACTACCACCTAGCGTTAGGCCTGAAAGCTCAATAAAACTTCTGGTTCCATTCTTGGCGACAAGCCAAACATCAGTTCCTGAACTTTCGACACGTAAAGTAACTTTTCCGTCAGTAAAGGCCTCACTTTTATTGTATAGAATAGGGTCAAAACCAACTGTCGGGAGTTCTTCGATTTTACTTTCTACTGACTGACAACCAGTCAGTAATGCAAACAATAAAAGTGTGATAACTTTAATCATCCCGCTTCCTTAGATTGTTTTTGGCGCTCGTTATAAAAGATAATGATTCACCGGGGTAGAGAATTGTTTCTTTCGTCCAATAACCATAACCACCGAGGATATTTTTTCTTTTCTCAATATAAACGGGTTCAGAAAATACTAAATGTTGATATTTAGGAAGAGATAAGATTTCATATTTTCCTTGTCCAACTAAGAGGTAATTCTTCTCTTTAGGATTGATGGTTACTGGATTACCAACACTTTGAGGTATGTTAAGTTTTTTTATATTTAGGTCAGAATAGTCAGGAACGGACACTTGATCATTAGACGTATTTCCGGGAAGAGTAAACCCTTTACCCTGATCCGGTCCAAAGATGGCAATTATATCTTTGTTGTTTCTTGTGATCGAAACGATAGCCTGAAGGGGCGTATTAGCAAGGTCATTTATAAACGATATAGTTAGACTTGATTTTGGCTCGACCCAAACAATGCTTTTTCCGGATGTGCCTTCGCTTAATGCAATTTTTTCATTTAGTAAGATTTTATTTTTGGCAATGATATTATACTCAAGTTTTGGTATCACAATAAAAAGTGATTCTTTATTTGAAACATTCATGATTTCTAAGAAATTGGTTTTGGTCATGCTGGTCTTTAGAACAGGCCTATATTTACCATTTATAAACCACCTTCCGTTTATAAGCTCCGCTTTAGCAGATATAAGTGAATCACTTTTCTGTGCGGCAGAAGAAAAAGCATCTTTTCTATGCTCTTTCTCTTGATGTGGTGCAGCTGCTGCGTGAAGATGCAAAAGTAATGTTGAAATTGAGATAATCTTCCAATTTATCTTCATCTTGTTACCTCAATGTTGTTTTCAATCGAATCGAGTTCTAAAGGATAGGTTTTAAGTGAATAAAACTTGTTTGTTGTTTGTATTAGCTGATGACACAATAAAACTGGATTGTTCTTCATGATTATTTCTACTAATGTAAGTGCTGGTGAGTCAGTTTGCGGTATACCCGGAGCAACTATTACCTGGTCTTCTAATTTTGACATATAGAGTGATCCAGTATTTATATGCAAACAATTACCGATCAGTACTGGAAGATTGTTTTGAGTACGACCATGGGCTTTTCGAATGCTGTTTACAGGATTCCTACCTAGGACCATAAGGTTGACGTCATTTATCATCATTGGTATTACGGCATGGTCCATACCGAATAGAAACTGGCTCTGAAAAATATTCACATTGGCATAGTTGAATGCTTGAAGCGCATTATAAGTATCAGTGAATGATGTGCGGATAGGGGCGTAATCAGAAGGGCAAACCCCAATTTTTATATCGCCTTTTAGTAAAATCTGCATCATCGTACCAAGCTGGGTATTAAGAAGTTTTTTTACCTCTTCCTCTAAATAGTAACGATTCACAGCTTTATGCCACTTTCCGCCCATTACACACCATCTCTCATTGAGGTATGTGCTGGGGTAAAATGTTCTCCGGTCTTTGTTTAATGGTAACAATTTTTTTAACATTTCTTCTCCGGCTCCGGCAGCTGAGAAATGCCTCACAAAACGTCCATCGAAAAAGCCACTGTTTATCGCCTTCATCAATTCTATGGGTTCCGGCCCATAGTCAAACAAATTTCCAGTAGAGAAAATTACTATCTCTTCTTCTGGCTTTGTAACTGATTGGATCAAGTTGCACAGCGCAGAGTAATGTCCATGAGGATCTGCCAGAAAGAAAATCCTTCCGGAGAAGTTTGTAAGGTCTATAGTTTGGACGTGCTCAGCTGCCATAAATTCCTCTACGTATGTTTACATCGATGATACGGTATTTCGAACTATGATTTTTTTACAAAAAGGCGTCATTTTGGATTCTAAGCCTAAGGACCTTTGTTACTTACAGGTAAAGGCCCCAGTCCTGGCTCTCAAACAGTTCATACTTAGGATGCAAAGTAACTTTCTGATTATAATTGGCTCCTTTATAAACATGGTTAATACATGAATACAGGAAATTTAACGGTAAGGTATTTAAAATGGAAGGATGCTGAAATAACATAGACTTACGTATTTTTTTAATAGTGTTAATGTTGATAATAGGTCACCATTAATGTATAAAGTTAATATCTAATATGGTCCTATTAATAAAAGAGAGTTTTTATGGCTGAACTATTAAAATCTGAAAGTCCTGTTTCACCATCAGTGCAGGATATCACTGAAGCTTTAAAAATCGTTGTCGATGATGGAAGTAAAGCTGCAAAACTGGTTTGTCTTAATGAAAGAAACGAATTAGTTCCCTTGCTTACACAAAATAGTTTTGTTCCAGATTTCCGTGTTCGCCATGAGGGTCTCAATCCTTTTAACTATCTTATTGATGGGCTGGAAAGGTTTTCGCATCACAGCGAATCTAGTAACTCACTGGAATCGACTGATGTATCTCACCAATACGATGAAATTAGCCGGTTAAATGTTCACCATGCACTTCATGCTTCTGGTTTAGTTCCTCAGGATGTTCACCTCTTTGTTACTTTACCACTTAGCCAGTTCTATACTGCTTTAGGGGAAACGAATATTGAAAATATTCAGAGAAAAAAAGATAATCTGATGAAACCAGTAGAGCGTTATCTTGACGGTAAACGCTATTCTTTTAACGTTTTGTCTGTGACTGTTTTCCCTGAATCTTTACCAGCTGTGACCCGGGCAGATGAAATTGAGGATATTGCTTCATTTGAATCAAGTTTGGTAATTGATCTTGGTGGTACTACTCTTGATGTTGCAAGTATTACTGGGCAATTAGAACAGATTTCGAAAGTAAAAGGTTTTGACCGTATTGGTTGTTCTATTGTTTACGATGAGATCAGCAGGTATCTTGAATCTGAGAAACTGAATACGAGTAATGCTTACATTCATCATCTTGTTGATAATCGTCATGATAAATCAGCTTTGAAGGTTGCAGAGGACAAGCGTGACGGTGTTTTTGATGCGGTAAACTCTGCGGTACAGAAGTTGCAAAGTAAAGTAATCAGAGCGGTTACACAAGTCGAAGAGAGGCCTCATAATGTTTTCCTTGTTGGGGGAGGTTCATATCTCATCGAAACAGCTATTCGTAAACATTTTGAAACGGCTAAAGTTATCATGGTAGACAATCCGCAGTTCGCATTATCTTTGGCAATTGCTGATACTATTTATTCAGAATAATGAGCTAGAACATGGCTAAATACCCTATCTCAAATAAGGCAGATAACGACCGGATTCAGATCCGGTCTTTCTGGATATCCGAAAGAAAAGCACCCTATGTTTATAGTTTCTTGAAAAAAACAGAACTTTGTCATAGGGGTGACCAACTGGATTTAATTAGGTCGGCTATTAGTACCGGGTTGGTATTAAATAATTTATTTCCTGACTTGGCAAATTTTATAAATGGTTTAAACGAAAGATTAACACTTGCAGATCTTAATAGGTTTCTGAATGATGGAAATACTATAGATACTGAACCTAAGCCTCCTATTAATGTATTGCTAGAGAATGTCTTAGATCAAAAGTTTAAGGAGTATTTAACACCTCTACAATTAGATAATTCAAAGCAGGATTCTGTTTCTGTAAAAGAAACCTTCCTTGTACAAAAGGAACATGCCTGCTTTGGTGTGAAGATTGAAAATGAGGGAAGCGATACCTCTATACCATCTGAAAGCCCACTTTCTTCAGGTGCATCCAAAATTTCAAAAGAAAAGTCCATTTCCTCTGTGGTGCCAGTGCTAGAAAAAGTATCGGATGAAAATCAAACCGCCTCCATAAGCATAAAATCTAAAGCTAAGGCAAACAAGCGACTAGCGACTTTGGCAAGATAGGGCTTTGTTGAATAAATCAGATTTCGGGTAAGTCTCCCCCGTAGCGGGTTGTGTTTTCAGGCAATACGCACGCTTTCAGGCATACCTGCTTTCGTCATTTTGTTCAGCGCTCGTACCAGGGCCATAGCCTCCGCAACCTGACCATCGTAGTCACGCAGCGTCAGTGAACCCCCGAACAGCTGTTTTACCCGGTACATCGCCGTTTCCGCTATCGAGCGACGATTGTAATCTGTTGTCCATTTCCACCGCGCATTACTCCCGGTCATTCGCTGATTAGCCACTGCACGGTTACGGTCTGCATATTCACCGGGCCAGTAACCCGCACCTTTTCGGGGAGGGATAAGCGCGCTGATTTTCTTACGCCGCAGTTCATCGTGACATAGCCGGGTATCGTAAGCGCCATCGGCGGCGGCTGACCTGATTTTCCGGTGGGTTTGCCGGATTAACCCGGGGAAGGCCTCTGAGTCCGTAACGTTGTTCAGCGACAGGTCTGCACAGATGATTTCATGTGTGTTGCTGTCAACTGCCAGATGCAACTTTCGCCATATACGACGGCGTTCCTGGCCATGCTTTTTGACTTTCCACTCGCCTTCACCGAAGACCTTCAGCCCGGTGGAATCAATTACCAGGTGTGCGATTTCACCCCGGGTGGGCGTTTTGAAACTGACATTAACCGACTTTGCCCGCCTGCTGACACAGCTGTAATCCGGGCAGCGTAGCGGAACGTTCATCAGAGAAAAAATGGAATCAATAAAGCCCTGCGCAGCGCGCAGGGTCAGCCTGAATACGCGTTTAATGACCAGCACAGTCGTGATGGCAAGGTCAGAATAGCGCTGAGGTCTGCCTCGTGAAGAAGGTGTTGCTGACTCATACCAGGCCTGAATAGCTTCATCATCCAGCCAGAAAGTTATGGAGCCACGGTTGATGAGGGCTTTATTGTAGGTGGGCCAGTTGGTGATTTTGAACTTTTGCTTTGCCACGGAACGGTCTGCGTTGTCGGGAAGATGCGTGATCTGATCCTTCAACTCAGCAAAAGTTCGATTTATTCAACAAAGCCGCAAGATAGGTGAGAGACAGTACAATCGACTTCTGAGTTCAACTTGTCTTACCAGGAAAGCCAGCATACTTGCTGGCCTTTTTTTTGTTATAATAAACTCAGGCTTCAGCTGAATCTGTAAAATTACTGTTAATGAAACGGTATTTTAGGTTAATTTGGATGCTGTTACAGGAAGTGCGGATTTTTCCTAAATTTGTAAAAAACCTAAGAATTATCTTAATAAATCTGGTACTTAATTATTATTTTACGTAAAAAGTCTTTGTGGTTTAATGGTTATGTAAGGATTTTTTGATACCCTTATACCCGATGGACCTAAGGTCACTGACAACGATGTTCATGTAGAATCTTCGTTTCTGTAATCCCTTTTGTCCTTGTCCCAAATGATTGATTATTATAATAAAGGCTGATCGAATGCTATCTCGCAACTCACTAATACATGGTTTACGCCGAGACCAGTTAATCGGAGTTCTGACTATTTCAGAGTTTCCGGTAGTTATGGTAGAAAGCCACTTCATTCAGTCTGAGGTTATGGGAATAAAACCCGTAATTTTTAATATTGATGAGCTTCTTGTTTCTATATCCCCAATTTCCTCTCTTAAGTTCGATTGGGAGTGGGCCCCAGTTGATACAATACTCATTGAAGTTATCATTCCACCTGTAGAGTCAGACCTTGTAAGTGCAGAAAATGACTTCCTCCGTGATTCTGGTATTGGCCATATCCAGTGCGAGCCTGGCGGAGCATCAATACGACGTACAGTTACCTTCGTTGGTGGAATAACCGCTGATAACTTACTGTATCAGTTGAGGCTTATGTGCGTAAGCGCGTTAAAACTTTTAGGAGAGGAACTGGGGGATGAAGTCTAAGATTAGATATGTTTTATCTGGTTTTGTTGTGTTATGTGCATTTGCTGGAGTTTATAAAATCCTAAACAATGTTCCGGTTAAACCTGACCTTTTGGACTTCACTGGAAACACATTTAAAAAGACATCACTCTTCCTGCCATGTGATAAAAGCTCGCCTTCTTTAAACATTAAAATTGCTGATAACGAGAAAATCGTGATCAACGGCATCGCTTCAAAAGTAACTTTTGTTGAAAAGGCTGACCCCGTCAAAAGCCCTGGTTTTTGTGATGATCTTGATCTAAACAATTCTCGCCTTGTACATACGGCATCTTACAGCCTGGTGATTTCTGAAACCAAAACAGGATTTACACTATCAAATTTCAAGCATCTTGCCGATGATGAATCATTAGGCGGTATGTGGTTTTATCAAAAGTGACTTTTTATATGGCAACTTCAGACTTCGCTCTTAAAAACCATAATGTTAAAGCATTTGGTCAGGATGCAGCCCTTGTCATTGAGATGAACAATGAAGATGTTAGCTCATCAAAACCTTCACCTTTTTCAAATGAGATTGATAATTATTATCTTACATTGCACGTCGCTCCAAGGAACGCAAAAAAAGATTATGACTGGGGCTCAAACCGTTCTGTACTTCTAAAATTGTCGACGAATGAAGTTATGCAGATGGCATCTGTATTTCTTAGAATCATGCATACTTTAAAGATTGATAAGAGGAAAACCTCACATCATGGCCACGTCGTATACAAAAATATAAGCGTTACCCCAAACGAGAGGGGCGGTTTGTTGTTATCCGCAGGGATAGTTCCAGTCGATAAAGATGGCTTAAAACCCTTCATGCACATGGTCCCCGTCTCACAAATGGATTGCGTTAAAATTGGCCTCTACATACTTGGATATCTTGCTCAAAAAACGCCCTGGGTAAGCTCCGAGTCTATAATTACCGCGCTTCGCTTATCTGAAGCCAAGAATTCAAAATAGCGCATTAACATACGGAATATACGGAAAAATACAGGTTTTTTTAAATGTTATACGAACGGATATTTCTGTTTTTCATCGTAAAGTGAGTTTAATTTTGCTCAGAAAAACAGGTATTCGTCATGAGAAAATCAGGTTTAGGTTTAGCCCTGTTGTTTTCTTTAATTGCTCCGATTAAAGCGGTCTATGCTGAAGCGATTATGATTTCAGGAAAGCTACAGGCTGATTTGCCAGCCGTATCCTTTGACCCGGGGCCGGGCGACTTTGTTGCATACGTTAATTCTAACACTATCACTGCCTCAGGTGCAGGCACAGCCTGTAATGTAACGGTTGATGATCGAGCGACTTCCTCTGTTGATAACCTCGTTTGTTTTTTCGAGTGGTTACCCAATACCTTGGGATTAACTTCTAACGGCTTCACTCTTTCAGGCGTTCCCAACACCACCGGTGATTTAAAACTACCTTACAAGATTTCTTACTTCTCTGGTTCTGAACGGAAAAAAGTTGAAATAGTAAAAGGTGAATATTCAATCAAAAGTGTGGCACCGGTAAAACCAACTATCACCGGTCTTAAATCATCCCTGAACGGATTAGTCTATGACGGCTTTTCTTTCAAATCGTATTTAAAGGATGAAGCGATCAAAGATATCGCTGTTTCTGTTGAACCCCGCAATTATATTCAATACATCTCAATAGGTTCAGGCTCCGCCTGTGAAGTACCTATTGGCGGAACTTCCTGTACCATTGAAGTTGGAAGCATTAAGGCCAGTGATACAGATGAACTTTTGGGTTCACGTGATATCACAATTACAGCAAACTCTAAGAATAATTATTTCGCACCTCCTGAATCCAAAAAGCTTGTTGTTAACTGGGATTATCGGCCTCCTGTAGTAGACCATACACTTTGGAATTTTACCGATGAGGCTAAAACAATCAAAGTAGGTGGCCAGGACATCTATACCGGAGCCAAAACCGTTGCTGTGGCCGTTAAGGTACCCCAGCAAGAAACAGAAGGTGAATGGTGGCTCCCAACAGCTATGTCGCTCACTATGACTCCGGATGGCGTGTTTAAGCCGACGACTAAAGTGACTTTAGATGATGGCACTGAGATTGATTTCAAACAGTCCTGGGCAACCCCTTTACGTAGAACTTTACAGCCGGTAAGTGGACCTCAAAAAGTCGGTGATGAGTACCTCTATATCTTTGACTTAACGGATCTTATAAACGGGTCCTACGCAGCGACTTTTACAGTAGAAAATACGAGCAAAAACTCTTCTACGTACACTGAGCCTGAAAGCAAACTGATGCTGTCTGATAACCCAACGCTTATGGTTCTCAAAGATGGGCAGGTATTAACTAAACGAGCACCCGTATACTTCCTGAACGAGATTATCGTTGCAGCTTTCCAGGGGCAGGCTGGGGTTGCTGACATAAAATCAGTAACAATAGACAACAAAGTAGTTTCGTTAACACCTACAAATTATAAAGGTATTTACTACCTGCCGGTTGGAGACGATTTAGCAGTTAATTCGGATCACGAGATTACTGTGGTGGCTGAAAACCTTTATGGAAAAAACGTAAATTTCAGTACCGTGTTCACTTATCAACCTACTGGATTCACTCTTAAGAATCTGGAAAAAAACGTAACTCTTTACTCGCGCGTACGTCAGTATACGGACCTGCTTAGTCAAACAGCTGGTGATAAATGCACTCTGTTTACCACAGAGGAAAATGCGAATGCTTACCTCGCCTGGTATGGGGAAAAATCAGATGTTACAGCATGCTACCCTCAGTGGAACAATGTCCCTGATGGGTTGGAGTTCTATTTTAAAGGACGTACCCCGGGTCTAACTGGATTCTTTAATAAAACAGGTGAGAATCTGCTCGACTATCAAGTCTATATGATTAACGGGAAGGGCTCTAAAGCGGTTTCCGCAAGGAATCGCCGTACTCTGACCACACAATTACCATACAACCCGATCATCTCTTACAAAAAGAATAAAGTCATAGCAGGCATCAATCCGAACACTGCTCTGGCTTATACGACCGGGGGGGAGGCCGCTCGAATATTAGCGAAGGTGGTACCAGCTGACGTTACGATGATCGTCTCTCAAAACGGCTCTGAGGCTGTCAAAACGTCATTTAAAAATCGTTCCTCAAACAACGATGCAACGACCTTTGTACAAAGGGTCAAGGTTGCTGCTGCACCATTGTGGACAAAGAACGTCTTTGACATAGCTGTAGAATACTCAAAGGATCCAGAATTAAGAACTACAGACACCCTCAACGTATATACGGTGCCTGATTTCAATATTCGAGCATCGATGGAAGTGGATGACAAAAAAACAGCCACATCTCTTGAAGTGCCCTTAAAGGTAACAGTGGGGCGTTATAACAACTCCACACGTAAAAGTGCATTTGACCGTAAAACAATGGGAGAATGGGACGTCACGATATACTCTCAAAAAAGTGTATACGGCAAAGATCCAGAAACAGGCCGTTATAAAACTACATACGAAAGAACTGCGCTGACTGAAGCATTGCCGGTCAATGATGCGGGCATTGTCGAAACCAAGATTAAAATTGAAAATATGGATCTGGGTAATATGCGTCTGGTTGGTGTGGCTAAGGTCAGATCGCCATTCTCTGATTTTGAAATGAAACGTGAGACCAGTGCTGTAGGCATTCGAATCTATAAAGGTGAGGAACTGGAGGGTAACCTGTCGAAAAGCCTTATTATCGGAAGGATCCCACTTAGTACTCTGGTAAGCTTCAAATCTGCCAGTACGGCTAACTCTGATGCACTCGCCCCCACCGAATGGCAGCAGTCCTCTGATAATGGTCAAACCTGGACCATGCTTTCCGACATGACCGGAAAGAGAAGTGTAAGTATCAAAAAGACAGAAGTAGGAAAGTGGCTTTATAGGGCAAAAATGACTAATAAATTCACATCCAAGATTTCCTACACAGATGCCTTAACGGTAGTTACCTACAAGCAGCCTAAGCTCAGTATAGATGTTACAGACATTCTTCAGGGCTCAGATATACCTGTAACCCTGCTTGATAACGATGAACCTATACCAGCAGGCACCGCTGAGGTTCTCTGGTCAGAGGATAAAGTCAACTGGGTGCAGGGAGATACAACTTACACTGTGGCTTCAGCTGATACCCTACCGTCTACGATTTATGCCCGGATGCGTTACCTTGATTCCGATGAACTGGCAGAGGAGTCTTCATGGAAGGAAACGTCTGCTCGGTTGGCAGCCGCAAAACCCAAGCGCCTTTCTGTCTCGGTAACGGGGGTTTCAAAGGTAGAGGTTGGTCAAAAAGTTACTTTGGAAGGTAAGTTCACGAACCCTAACAGTAAGTACCAGAATGGTAATAACGTAGTTGAAGAATGGAAAACACCGGATGGCCAGACATTTAAGGGCTCTTCACTGTCTGTTACCCTTACTGAGCAAATGTTGGATAAACAGGGATATGCTGCTTTTGAATACAGTGCATGGTTAGCGGACAATAAGGAGAATACGGTTTCTACCCGTAGAGTTTCTGTCAAATCGTGGGTTTATAAATTTCCCGAGATGAAAATAAGCTCCAAACTTAAATACGACATGGCACCGACCACCCTACGCGTTGCGTTGAGCGGTATTAAGGATGGAGACTATCCTGGTGTTACTTATTCCCGTGAATGGATCTACGACAAAGAGAATCTGGTAATCACTAAAGATGAAGGTGACACCAAAGAATTTACAATTGAAAATCCTGGCAAATATACATTGATGGTTGTTTTCAAAGATAACCGAAACAATGAACAGCGTATCGAAAATACCTTTGTTGTCGATGAACAAACGCCAATGAACGTTGAGATGACACCCAAGTTCTCTAACAAATATATGAGAGCTCCACTCGATGTAACCTTAAGGTCAAACATCAAGCTATCTCATTCGGCGGACTCGATAGATACGGTCACATACAAGGTGAACGGTGAAGTAATACCCAGCGGCAAAAATTATTGGGCTCAACTGATCTCGGGTTTAAAAGAAAAGAAATACGAGATTACAATTGATGTTGTTAGTAAACTTGGACAGAGAGGTTCAGCATCTGTTGAGTTTGATGTCGTTAAAAACGCAGTGCCTAATTGTACATTGAGCTACACGGAAACCAACCTAAGCTGGAGCTTTACCAATAAATGTGATGATACTGATGGAAAAATGGTTAGATATGAATGGTTCATCAACGGCGAATTAAGGAACGTTTTCGGTAGTACGGCTACACTTTCTAAAAACCTTAACCGTGGTAAGCAGGACATAAAAGTAATTGCTTATGATGATAGTGGAGACTTTGCAACACAGCACGTGACAGTTTTCGGACCGGCTGAAGAGGCAAGTAAGTCTGAAAACACTGTATCAATACCAAGCAGTGAGTAGTTAATTTTTAAATATAAAGCCGGGACATTATGTCCCGGCTTTTTTATACCCAATAATTGGACCTTTGAAAAATTAATGTCGGAAAGTAACTTTGCTCCAAAGGCATCTTTCATGGCCGCTAACAAAGCTGCGTATACATGCTGAGGAATTAACATTCTTATAGGTGAATATTAGGTTGGTTTGCAGACTTCCGAGCGTTGAAAAACATGGATAATAATTACTTGGATAGAGGTGCATCTGCCTAGTAAAAATATTCTTCAGTGCCAGTGAGAAAAATATGAGCGACTACATACCTAAAAAGAGAGGGCTGCTTATACTGGATTGGTATGTCCCCCTTAATATTTTATTGCTGATTCTCGTTATGTGTGTCTTTTTCACCCGTTATACATTTGGATACGGTTTATTGAATGGGTGCCTGCCTGCTGATTTTTATATGATTGATCATTCGGATAAAAGTATTAAAACTGGTGAACTCATAGCATTTAACATGCCGAAATCGGTACGTTTTATCCCAGAAAATGAACGAGTCATAAAAATTGTTGCCGGTGTGGGCGGTGACAAACTTAAAGTAACAATGGATGGGGTTTATAACGGGGACAAATTTTTTGAAGCTAATGCACGTCGTATTTCGAAGAAATACAATATTCCGTCCATTTTGATTGAAAAAGAATTGATAATTCCTGAAGGCGAAGTTTTCCTAATTGGGCAAACCGATCACTCATGGGATTCCCGTTTTTGGGGAACAGTAAAGCTGAATTCAGTAATTGGGAAAACATATGCGATCTTTTAATGTAAATAAAAAATATTTACCAATACTTCCTGGACTTGCGTTATGTGCAGTTTTAAGTAATACAAATGCAAGCACTGAGTATCAACATGATGCTGACCTAATCGCTCAGCAAGCAAAAGGGCTTGGGGCACAGGCTAAAGGTGCACAGCAGCCAGATGGGGCTCTTAGCCTTGATGCTACGCTAAAATCACCAGATGTGCAGAAGTACATAGCGCAAGCTGAAGCACTCCAAAAAAACCAGGACCTGAGCAAGCAAATAAACCGTGGTTACGTCCCCGGTATGAATGCGGATAGTGTTCAAGCAGTTATAGACCATACCCAGGCTATCAGGGCCCAAAGTAATAACTCTGAAGCTGTCAACGATATAATTAGAAGACGTGATGAAATTCAAGAAAACGCCAGCCTTAATGAAGCGGCTCTGAAAGCTGTGGAAAATAAGCCGGAAGTCATGCGAGGACAATCTAAAAATATCGAAAAATTGTTTGGTTCCTCGGGCATCACAGCTGCTGACTTCGAAAGAAAAATGGATAGCACACGTGAAGAAGCACTATCAACTGAAAATGGAATAACGATCTTTGCTTCATTTAGCTTGCCGGATTATGTACTGGAAGACCTTCTACGTACGGCCTCAGAGCATAAAGCTCGTGTAGTTTTCAATGGTCTAAAGAAAGGAACTACTCGGCTACCAGAGACACAGGCAGCAATAAACCAAATGATTGTCAAAGGAAAATTTGAATCTCCTTTGATTACAATTGATCCTGATAGCTTCAGTCAGTATCAAGTAACTCAAGTACCGACAATTATTTCTAGGGAGCAAGCTCGTTTTGCAAAAATGGTAGGCTCCTTCAACGTTGAGTTTTTTCAGCGAGAACTTGCTAAAAAACCCGATCAGGATATTTTCCCGGTTGCTGGTACCACTTATCCCGTTGAAGAAAAGAGCATCATTAAAGAACTGGAAGAACGTGCACAAAAATATGACTGGGAAGGTGCAAAAAAAAGGGCCGTTTCTGACACATGGAAAAATCAATGGATGGTCGACCTCCCTCCTGCCCAGGAACACAAAGAATTTTTAATTGACCCTACAGTGAGGGTCACTCAGGACGTAAAAGATAAGCAGGGCCGTGTAATAGCTTCCGCCGGTGAGTTGATTAATCCACTTTCGAGATTTCCTCAAAACCTGACGATGATAATTTTCGATCCACTCAATCCGGGCCAGCTGGTATGGGCTGAGCAGCAGTATCGACAACGTCTGGGTAGTGGAAAAGTAATGCCAATGTTTACCCGTATCCAAAAAGATAATGGATGGGATCACCTAAATGATTTACGTGAAAAATTTAACGGTAAGGTGTTTAAAGTTAACGAACAGATCATCTCACGCTTTCAGATTAAAAACACACCTGCGCTTATAACTACTGACCAAGATAAATTCCGGATCACCCTGTTTAGCGAGGCAGAAGTCCGTGGTATCGGAGCCCCAAATCTTTCAGAGGAAAAATAAGATGAAACTCGGATTTATTATAGGCGCTCTCTTTGCAACATGGCTGACGCTAAATTATCCGGACCAGATGAGAAGTTATTTTACCAAAGCCGTCGACTATATCGAAAGTGTTGCAACATTTATTACATCCAAGTGAGCATGATGGTGAAAAAATTCAAAAAGTTACTTTTAGAGTTCATTGTAGCAGTTATGCTTTCGCTTTCTATACCGGGTATGGCTATGGCAGCAGATGCTGGAGTCCCTGGGGCTATGTGTCAGTCAGCTGGAGTGTGGCAGGGCTTGATTAAGAATATCTGTTGGAGCTGCATTTTTCCCATGAGGATAATGGGCATAGGGGCAGCTCCAGAAGGCGCTGCTCCTTCACGTCCGGGTTGCTACTGCACAGATCAGAACGGCGTACCGGAAATAGGTTGGCAATTGAGCTTCTTTCAGCCGGTGAAGATTGTAGAAGTTGTAAAGAGCCCCTGGTGCAGCCCCTTTCTTGAAGGCACGATGCTTCAAAAATCGCAGTTTGATATTGGTAAAAGCAACACAAATCAGCCAATGACAGCAACTGAAGCCGGATTTTACGATGTTCATCTTTGGGAGTTCCCAATCATGACAATGCTCAAATTACTGATTATTGGCGAGTGCACTGCTGAACCCTATATAGATGCCAGCCTGACCTATATAAGCGAAGTGGACCCTATGTGGGAAAGTGATCTGCTTACACTCGTCCTGAATCCAGAGGCAGTAGTTTTTGCAAACCCAATTGCCTCAATGGTGTGCGCTGCTGACTGTGTAGCAGTAACAGCAGGAAAGGATAATCTCGCTGCATACTTTTGTGCCGGATGCGATGGCAACCTTTATCCATTAACCGGCCACATTTACGCAAATGATGACGCTGTAAGGACGAGTTCACTGATAACCCAGCGTCTTCTGACTAAACTACATCGCCAGGGAATGCTGATGCGAACGATGGGAGCAGACGCAATGTGTGAGAAAACGTGGGAATACTTTACACCTCGTTCCCAGTATCGGCTTTCAATGCTTTTCCCAACTCCTGAGGCGAAAGGGCCGGATTGCTGTCATCGTCTTGGTGATTCGGTACATGACTGGTCAACCCTTAAAGGTGGGCGCAAAAAAATAGGCAATGATAATTATGTCTATATGTTGTGGCGTTACAATGACTGTTGCGTCAGATATATACCAGGCGCTTGATTTCTAAGGGTAAAAATAATGAAACTTAGAAAAACGATAGCTTCAACTATTATTGCATCAATGATTGCCAATACTATGAGTTGGGCTTTTTATATCTCTCTCATAAATATGGTAATGACTCCTCGTATTTATGCGGCAGACGCTATATTTGACCAGCTCGAAAGTAACTTTAATCTTGCTAATCCTAACGCAAATCGCAATGCGACAACCAGTGCTCAGGACATTGTTGAGAAGTACAAGAATGCGGATTCAGGCGAGAATGTCAGTGGGAAGATCACCGAGAAATACGTGGGTAAAGCCGAATCCGCTAATCTTAATCTCGGAAAGTATGGGGCAGGGAACTCAAATGAAAGTGTCATGAAAAATGCCGCATCCGATGGAAAGTCCATTGGTAGCGCCGTACAACTGCCGAGTATGTCTGGAGGGACAATCAATTCAAACTATACCAAGGAAGGGGCAAAGCTGCTCTCTCGGGATGCTAATGGCAACATTGGTATAAGCAGTAATCCCAATACTACTCCTGGAACCAAAACAAATACCGGAGAGATTTTCAGCTCAGAGCAAAAGCACAGCGATATTAAGTTCAATGCCGCAGATCGTTATGGGGATGAGGATGGCTTTGTAAACGATATAAAGAATCGGAAAAGCCAGTTATTTGATGCTCAAAGTTATGATGGCGTTGCCTACCGCACCCTCGTAAATGCTAACAAGGACAACCCGGCATCATCTATAAAGCCTAACGATCCCATGTTTACTGCGGGGAGAAATGAGATAACAAATGCTGTTGCTGGTACTGGAAACTGGCTTCAGAACTGTAATGTTGAGACCTCTAAAAAAACAGTAACCACACACTATCCTGATTACAAAGAGTTCTACTGTAACTCGCCTAAGCAAGATAACTTCAGCAGCTGCACGATAACCCGTGATTTTTCAGTCCCTGTTTACATTTCAGGCGGAAACGGAGACATGTCGATGTGCGGCGATAATTGTGTGCGTATATGGTTTGGTCGCCGTGATGACAACTACTGGAGTGACGGGGTATATGATAACGAACTGACATTAAAATTCCATCCGGATGCAAAATTGGCCTCAGCAAAGATTGTTAACGCGGAGTGGGATGACCACATGCGGGTAACACTTGATGGCACGCAGATTTTTGCTCACATAGATGGTGCATATCGAGAAAGTGACTATCCGGCTCCTAAGGGATCTTGGGAGTTAAAAAAATCGTGGAAACTCGACAAGGTTTACGATGTGACTGATAAGGTCAGAAAATCGGTGTATGAGGAGCCTGATCGAGAAGTGACAATGGCATCCAGAGTATGGGTTGGTGGGAAGGGTGAAGGGTATTTTGAGGTTGAGCTGACTTTTGAAAATATGAAGCTCGAAGATAAGCACGTCCAGGAACCAGCTGGTTGTTACGATGCTGTACAAGCTCCGAATACATTCTGCCGTTTCGATCGGTTTAAAGATATGGATGTTGGCACAAAACGGCTTCCGGAAAGCGTGCTTTCATTGGCAAAGCCTCTGTATGAAGGTGATAAAGGATTTCTTACCTGGAAGACAAACCTTGAAGGCTACTTTTGTGATCCATTGGCCAAAGACAAAATTTGCTCTTATGACGCTAGTGGAAAAATTATGAAAGACGCTAATGGAAAGGACCTCTGTTACAACTATGAAGAAATAAAGAGTATGCCTGATGCATGTAGTGCTTATAAAAATGATGCAGCATGTGTACTCGATAAACAAACATGTGCAGAGGGTTGGTTCGATGAGGGCACTAACAGTTGCTACATGTATGAACAGAAATACACCTGTGACAGAGGGAAGGATGTAGTTCGGGAGGTTGAATCTTCTACAAATGCCTGTGTTGGCATGATCCCATGTTCAGGTGGAACATGCGAAACTGGGCCAAAGGAAGAGAACAACGATTTTGGAAAAGTTGCGGCTTATTCAAACATGGTTCAGTACATGCAGGGCGAAGCCAAATGCGAAGACCCTAACGATGCCAATTCATGTTCCGTCTTTGAAGGAAAACCTGAATGGTGTGGTCGTTCAGTAGGCTTTGTAAATGGCCTGGCAAAGACGGACTGCTGCGAAGCACCACAGGGAACCGCAGGAGCACTTGAAGGTATCATGCTTGCCGGATCTATGATCAGAAACACAAACTGGACCAGAGTTAATGCTCAGCTAATAAAATGGACCGGCGGTGATACAGGTACATGGGCTTCTATGTCTAATGCGGTCGGAGAGTGGACTGCATCAGCTGGTAAAACAGTAGGGCAAATGTGGAACAACGTCACGAGCTCCTTAACGAGCGTATATGAAAACGTCGCTGGTAATCTAAGCAGGGCAGTTGGGTCTTCCGCAACTTCTGGAGGGGCAGGAGGTGCTGGCCAGTTGGCACAGGAAACAATGTCCAGCTTCGGTATAGGTCAGCTTAAGCAGATGGCAATGAAGAAAGCCTACGAATTGCTACCAGATACAGTTCGTGACTTTGTCTTTAAGAACGTTGCTACTACCGGAGGAGAGGTTGTCTTCTCGGCTGCGGTTCAAAACTTTATGCTTGCATTAAACGTGATCGGTTGGATTTATACAGCCTATCAGGTCACTAAAATGCTTTTAGAAATGTTGGTAGCATGCGACCAGAAAGAGATGGAAGCTTCTATTCATAAGAATCAAAAATCCTGTTTTACATTAGATACGGAACGATGCGTCAAATATCTGAATGTTGGTTTCACAAAGAAATGCGTTAAAAAAGCAACAGACATGTGCTGTTATAATTCCATGTTGTCACGCGTTATTATGCAACAAGCTTATCCGCAATTAGGAATAGACCCTGTCGCCTCTAATTGCGTGGGGCTATCAATAAAGCAAATACAGCAACTGGATTTCGATAAAATTGATCTGACGGAGTGGATTAATGATGCAGTTCAGGTAGGAGAAGTTCCTGATCAATATTCAAAATTCTCCGAAGAATCAATTGTGGAAAACTTACCATTCCAGAATGAGAACTATCAACTTCCATCAGAACGTACCAAGGAAGCAATGGGCGGTGAAGAAAATATGATAAAGGCCAGACAAGAAAATGCTCAGGCTATAAAAGAGGAAAATGTAGATTGTAGCTATTTACCTCGACCGGCCATATGTGAGGTAGGTTCAACTACGCTGGATCCGGTTACGGGCAAGCAGTTGCCGAAATATTGAAGAAGGGGCCGTTAGGCCCCTTTTTTAATTACTTGGCTTTCAATGTTTTTTCTGGGAAGCCTTTTTTACCGTATTCACCGGTAAAGAGGTAATAATCTTTTCCGTTGATGGAGGCTGCAACACCCCCTGGAGTTGTTGTATTTGGGCTATCAGAACGGAAAATGATACCCGAAAAATCAGCGCTTGTTTCGTTTCCTTTAAATGGGATGAACACATAACGAATTACAGCGTAATCACCAGCGGGAAGGTTTAGCTCAGGAATTTCGGTTCCTGTTGCGGGGCGAATCGCCTGAAAGCTGTACATTGAATCTGTAGGGAAAACATCAGCATCAGGCTTAGAGGGCAGATCACAGGTACTCCATTTATTGACGACTGCCATATCAATTTTACATGTGGCCAGAGCTGCTTTCTGTTTTTCAGGGTTGTATCCAAATGAGGCCTGAGTTGCTTTTGTATGCTCAAAAACATACTTAGCTCCCTCACGTACCAAACTTTCATCATTGTAAGGCAATTTTTTTGGATTGGGGACGAACACTAGGTATTGATTGACCTGGATGTATTCGGCGTCAGAAGAACTGTACAAAGAGCTGAGGCTCATGATCCCAAAACCTTTTAGACCGCCTGTTACGTAGCCCATCGAACTATTGATGAGATACTTAGAAAGAAAGTTGTCGGCATCCCCTCCAGGAGTAACCTCTTGCTCCTTAAAATTAACGTCGAAACCAGCAAACGAATAGGCATTCTTGGCGACAGAATCATTTGCATTAGCATGCCAGTACTGGCCGTGACTGTACGCATTCAGAGCGGTGCCTGGCGTAGTGCCGGTGTCACCGGCACAACCCGATAGGGAAAAACCAATGACGACAGAAGAGACCAGAGATACTAAACGTAAAAGTTTCATTTAAAGCCCTTTTTGTAATGTCTTTTGGAGATGGAACCATTATTCCATAGTCACGCGTTTCACAAACAACCTGATTGCATAAAAAAGGAAAAAAAGTGATTTCCAGTAGAACCAGCAGTACACAAGAAAAGCGCTTTTATAAAAATGTATAATTATTAAAACGAAGTAATGAGGTTGAAATGGGTAAGCCAACAGAAGAGCAAAGACCTGTTATCGAGAATGCTAGCGCAAACAATATGGTGATAGCAGCGCCTGGATCAGGCAAATCGTTCACCATGATAGAAGCGGTTATATCGATTCTCAAAAAGTATCCATATGCAAGAATCGGGATGGTGACCTTTACTCGCGCTGCAACAAACGCACTTGCAGCAAAGTTACAAAAGCGATTGAGCAAGAAGGATCTTGACCGGGTGCTGGTGGATACTTTTCACGGACTCGTTAAGAAGCAACTGGACATGATTCGCTGGCCGGGAAAGATGTTGATAGGGCCAGCACAGAGATCTGTCATTCACCGGGCTTTGAAAGAATCCGGTGTAACGATGAAGTTTGCTGAAGCTGAATTCGTTATTGATGCTATCGGCAGAGAAATGGATACGGATGTGATTTCAGTTCGGCATAACAGACAACAGATCCATTTGTTTAATACCTATCAGGCGTTATGCCAGAAAGACCATGTGGCGGACCTCAATGCTCTTTCAAAATTTGTTGTCGGTCAAATGCATTCGGGAAAAATGCGCACGTTAGATTTGACACATTTGATAGTAGACGAAGTTCAGGATACTGACTCTATACAATTCTCATGGATAGCATTGCATACAAGAGCTGGAGTCTATACGAGTATAGTTGGAGACGATGATCAGGCCATCTACTCCTTCAGATCCTCAGGAGGAGTCAAAATATTTCAACAGTTTGAAAAACACTTCAGACCTAACATATTTTACTTAAACACATGCTTTAGGTGTGAACCTGAAATTTTAGAGGTGGCCGGAGCACTGATAGGAAAGAATGTTTACCGTTATGCCAAAGAGTTACGCTCGGCAAAAAAGGGAGGGGGAAAGGTCACTTTTCGTTCATATGTAGATATGGAGGAACAGATACAGGGTATTTTAAGCCTTATAAATCAGGATCCACATG
Source organism: Citrobacter meridianamericanus (assembly GCF_041320245.1). Classification (NCBI taxonomy): domain Bacteria; kingdom Pseudomonadati; phylum Pseudomonadota; class Gammaproteobacteria; order Enterobacterales; family Enterobacteriaceae; genus Citrobacter; species Citrobacter meridianamericanus. The sequence goes on from NZ_CP101037.1 coordinate 238,656, forward strand.
GATGGGCAATTCTAAGCCGCAATAATGCTCACTTGGATGAGCTAGAAAGTTTGATCGAACAGCCAGTAATTCGTTACGGAGGTAAATCATTCTGGGATGAAAAAGAAACAAGCGATGTGTTAAGCCTTATGGCCTTTTTCCGACAATCAAATGATCCTCGCTTAATGAAGAGAGTATTGGCATTGTTTGGAGAACAGGAATCAGTTTTGGATGAAGTGGCATTGAGTATGAGAGGAAGAAAAGTTACTTTTGGCGACCTTGCCATCCCGGAGGACAGTTCTCTCGAAACAAAAACATTACATTCAAACTTCGTGCGCTTTACCCAGGAAAGTTCTGATAAAGTTGAGATAGCAAAACGTTTCGCCAACCTTACGAAATGGATGGAATCGTCGTCAATCAAGATGAGGAGTAATAAAGGTACAGCAACCTTAACAAAAATTGCTTTAGACACTTGTAAACAGTGGGCAGAAAAGACTGGTTGGATGAATATGATAAATCGTGCTGCTGCAATGTCATTAGGCCCTAGGAAGAAGGACGAGGAATACAGCCCAGAGAAAGTAGTCCTATCAACCTTGCATGGTTCAAAGGGTCTTGAGTGGAATAAAGTAATAATAATGAGTTGTAATGCGGATCAGATACCAAGTAAAAGATCAGTTGGGGAGGAGGCAATAGAAGAAGAAAGACGTTTGCTTTATGTTGGATTTACGCGTGCAGAAAAGCAACTTTTTGTAATGTGGTATGGTGATCCTTCTTTCTTTTTAAGAGAATGCAGTGAAGAAAAGATAAAAGAAGCAGCTAATATTCGAATTTCTCCACTTTATACAGAATAATTCGATATGGGCATTTACTTATGCTTAAAGCTATAGTATAAAAACAATGAGCTTAAATATCAGCTCCCAAATTTGAGTAACTTTGCTTAAAGTTACTTTCGCGTTAAGCGTTGATTTAGCCGTGAAAAGCGGCCAGCTTAAACAAGCTGTAAGACACCACCGGCAAAATGTCACCTTTGTCGCTGGTGCACTTCCCATGCCTGCAAAAGGCAATCTGAATTTACCAAACCGTAACTAATTTAGCTCCTCCTGGGGCTATTTTTGTTGCGTACTTCTAATGCCAGATAGTATAAATCAGGCGGTTCATAGCTTACGGGAGATGAATGACAGGCTTTGCCTTCGTGTTGAAACAAAAATTTGTTTCTTCCTTCTTACTATATATAGGTGACCCCAAATGTCTAAAAATAAAGCTCGCAGTAAAGCCCTTCATCAAACCTTTAGTGAAATTATTCCAGAGATGGATAAGGCGCTAAACAAACAGCTCTTAGAAGTTCTGATGAAATATACAGAACGTGATAATGAACTGATTGTTATTTTGAATGAGGACGGCCCAAATATCATTGAACTTAAGTCTCTTAAGCCTGTGTCTTTGTTGGCCGAAAAGCTTTCTGCTTATTCAAGCTATTATCATGTGGATGTTGTGGAGCTCGTGGTCAAGAAAATTGATTTCGAAGGAGCTTATAAGCTTCTTAAAGCTTCCCCAGATGTACCACTTTTTAAAAGCTTAACTGAACTGGATAAATATCTTGTTGAGGAGTTTGAAAAATACGGATTAAATTCATTTCTTGACGTGGATAATCTGGATTACTCACTTGAAAAAGCCAGTGAACTCAAAAATGAGCAGTTAATAAATTGGGTTTCGGACATCATTTGCAAACGTGAAAAATTAACTTTACGTAAGCGTTTTGATGTCGCAGTAAAGGCCCACTACGAAAATGTAGAAAAAATGTATGATACCATTCGTCCGTTAATGAAAAAACTGGGTTTCCCAGAAGATCTCATGACGCACACCTTTAGTGAGTTAAGCGTTTTTGAAACTAAAGGATGGGACCATGCAATAAAATCGAAAATTGAGACTCTCGCTAAGCGTGAAACTCAATATTTAGATGATGCGGCTAAAGCAGAGAATCGACGTCTTGTAACAGAGAAGTTGGAGAACTCTTTAGCGATTGCACCAACTAAACCAACAAGAAATTGGTTACATATTGCCGGAATTGCCTGTTTGGTAGTCTGCACGTTCATGTATGTAACTAATAAATTTATTTAATCCTGTTAAGGGGGAACCCTAACGGGGCTTCTCTTTGAACAAATCGAGGAGCGGAAAATGTCATATCTTGAATATATCAATGAAGTAAAAGTGTCCGGGATAGTTATCAGTGCTGTGGAGAAAAAAATGACTGACCAGAGTATAGGTTTGTTAATAAAGCTCAAAAATAGGATGAAGACAGAAGTTGATGGTGAAATCACTGAGAGAGAATTTTCAGTTCAAATCAAGGTGTCGCCTGAAATGTATTCAACCTGTTTCACTGGTATAAATCAGGGTGATGAGTTGATGGTCTCCGGTTATATTGTTGTCGATACTATTATGATTGAAGGGAGAGAACATCCTCTTGACTACATGAGAGTGGTAGCAACAAGTAAGTTGGCTCACATACCTAAACCTCTAAAAGGTTTTGGACAAAGTAGCTTTAATCAGATCTGACATTAAACCCACCCTAAAGGGGAGAAATCCCTTCATGGGATTTCTCCTTTTGGAGTCCCCATGAAACAAAAATTTAGGGCTACTGCAATAAGTAGTAATCAACTTAGTTTTTTTTCTATATTCGATATAGATGAAGATGAAATAACGCAAATAGTTGATTCACCCAAAGAGCATTTAAATGATGCATACACGTCCGGATTAAACTTTAAATCAGATGAAAGTAACATTTCTGAGATAAATTATGATTCTGAAAGGCGTGAAAATCACCTTTATGAAAAATCCAAATTACTTAAAAATCAGATTTTGCATACAATTAATTTTGCAGCAGAAACAGATTATCTATATTCGGTTGAAGAATATAACCCAGATTTGGGTGGTCTGGTAATAGAATGGACCCCTGAGGATGTGTATGTTGTTTTTCTATCCGCTATGGAAGAGTCTTTGGAAATCATTAAAGAACTAGTGTTGAGGAGAAAGTTATTCTTCAAAGATGACAATGGTAATATCACAGTGAATCCACTTTTAGAAGCTGAAACACGGTGGTATATGTCAAAATCATTTGAATACACTTGTTTATCTCATGGACTTGATGCATGTGAATTTAGAGCGGAATTAAAATCATGGCTCTATTATCATTCGCATCGTTCGATTAGTGAAAACACGAAATTAGCTGAATGCAGGAATGATGATGAAATCATTTTGCATGATTGCAATGACGATATGGGCTGGGACATCTTCTTTGATCAGGATTATTTAATGTCAGAAAAAAAACTGGCTGTTAAATGGACTGACAGGGAAATTATGGATGTTTACATAAAAGCTTTTAAATCCACATTAGAGTTGTTTGACGAGCTTGTTTCATGTGATCTGTTAACTAAACGAAACGCTTTTGGCAAGTTAGAAATAAATCCAATATTCGAAAATCATTTTGAATGGATCATGTCTGAAGCTTTTGAAATAGTGGGAAATCATCTTGGTTATAATGTGCCTCAAATCAGGAAACTGATGGCAACTATTTGCCAAATGAATCTCAAATAAAATGCCACTGGCAAACATCTGCCAGAGGGCGGTGTTTGCATTTTACCGGAGTTAAAAATGTCTAATGCCGCTATGAAGTTAAATGAAACATCTTCTGATGCTTATGAAAAATTAGAAGCTCTTCTTTCCCCGGATGTTATAAAGTTAAAACATTATGTGGATAAAGGTGAGTATCTTTTAGTTCTAGCAAAGGACCTTTTTGGTATTCCAGAAATGGATCCAAAGATGGCTGTGCCTGTTTTCAAAACTAAAACCTCGTATCGAGCTCCGCTGAACAAAGACTACATACCAAATCCCCGAATACTTGAACAAGTGGTTAAACTGCTTATCAGTCCGGATATAGATTTAAGTGTGTGTCTTAAAGGTGAGTCCGGTTCTGGCAAGACTGAAATGGTAATGTACATTAGCCACATGATGAATTGGCCGCTGACAATTAAGCAGATCAACAGCAATATTCGAGTTGATGAGCTTGAAGGTGAGCGCAGTCTTAATGGTGGTAATACAGGTTTTGTACACAGCGATTTGGTAACGGGATTTCGTAATGGTCACCTCATTCTTCTGGATGAAGTGGACAAAATCGATCCTGATACGGCAGCAAAACTTCACATGCCCATTGAACGTAAGCCCTGGTCACTCAGTGCTAATGGTGGTGAGGTTATAACTGCTAATGGCTACACGCGATTTATTGGTACTGCAAACACAAACATGAGTGGAGGCGCTCGCCGGTTCGTTTCTTCTCAACGTCAAGATGCAGCTTTTATAAAGCGGTTCTTGATAGTTGAAATGGAGAAGCCCGACAAAGTTGCTTTAACCAATGTGCTTACTAAACGATATAGCTCTTTGCCTTTTCAGGGCTTTGTTGAATAAATCAGATTTCGGGTAAGTCTCCCCCGTAGCGGGTTGTGTTTTCAGGCAATACGCACGCTTTCAGGCATACCTGCTTTCGTCATTTTGTTCAGCGCTCGTACCAGGGCCATAGCCTCCGCAACCTGACCATCGTAGTCACGCAGCGTCAGTGAACCCCCGAACAGCTGTTTTACCCGGTACATCGCCGTTTCCGCTATCGAGCGACGGTTGTAATCTGTTGTCCATTTCCACCGCGCATTACTCCCGGTCATTCGCTGATTAGCCACTGCACGGTTACGGTCTGCATATTCACCGGGCCAGTAACCCGCGCCTTTTCGGGGCGGGATAAGCGCGCTGATTTTCTTACGCCGCAGTTCATCGTGACAGAGCCGGGTGTCGTAAGCGCCGTCTGCCGATGCTGCCCTGATTTTTCTGTGAGTCTGCCGGATAAGACCCGGGAAGGCTTCTGAGTCCGTCACATTGTTCAGCGACAGGTCTGCACAGATGATTTCATGTGTTTTACTGTCAACGGCGAGATGCAGCTTACGCCAGATACGGCGGCGTTCCTGGCCATGCTTTTTGACTTTCCACTCGCCTTCACCGAAGACCTTCAGCCCGGTGGAATCAATCACCAGATGCGCGATTTCACCCCGGGTGGGCGTTTTGAAACTGACATTAACCGACTTTGCCCGCCTGCTGACACAGCTGTAATCCGGGCAGCGTAGCGGAACGTTCATCAGAGAAAAAATGGAATCAATAAAGCCCTGCGCAGCGCGCAGGGTCAGCCTGAACACGCGTTTAATGACCAGCACAGTCGTGATGGCAAGGTCAGAATAGCGCTGAGGTCTGCCTCGTGAAGAAGGTGTTGCTGACTCATACCAGGCCTGAATAGCTTCATCATCCAGCCAGAAAGTTATGGAGCCACGGTTGATGAGGGCTTTATTGTAGGTGGGCCAGTTGGTGATTTTGAACTTTTGCTTTGCCACGGAACGGTCTGCGTTGTCGGGAAGATACGTGATCTGATCCTTCAACTCAGCAAAAGTTCGATTTATTCAACAAAGCCCCTTTTCAGGTCATTGAGAAGTTCGTAAGAGTAGCGATTGCAGTAAATGACTCTGGTACAGAAGACAGTGTGATGGATATTCGTCAATTAGTAGCTTGGGTTGGCACGTCGATGACGTTAAAAACCTTTAGTCTTCTTGACACTTTCAAAATAGCTTTTGCTTCTGCTTTACCTTTACATGTGGTCGATCTTGTTCTTCAAGCTATAGATCTTTCTCTTGGCGAAGACAAGGATAAATCGCTGGAGTATTTCACAGCAAAAAAGTCGAGTTAGATGGGATTTGTTATGAAACCTCTGATATTTGTATCTCAGAGTTATCCCATCTTGAATTTAGTGCGTTTTTAAGTACGGATGGTGCTGCTACCATTGCTATAGCAAAAAACGGAACTAATTTTACTGGACTTATGCAACTGAATAACGACTATTCTTTATTGTTTTATCATGATGGTAAAATAAATATGGAAGGTCTAATTAAAGAAATGGAATTAAAAGGTTATATGTATCAGGGAGCAATGGGCAATGATGATGTTGCCGCTGAGTTTCCCGGTATTCTTTTAATTGCACCAGAGAAGCTTTAATATCAACCCTATCGGGAAATCTTTCCCGTTGGGGAGGGTTTCCCCTTTTTTTTGGAGAAACCCATGACTTTAAATACTTCAATGCTTAACAAAGTATCTGCAAAACAAATCTCTGAGAATTTTGCAAAATCATATCCAGATTTACTGGAAGGTGCAGTTATAACAAAAATTGAAATAAGTGGCTGTCAAGGATCGCGTCGAACCGATAAAATCGATTTGTCTTATGATGGAGATGATATTACGGATCAAAAAAGCGTATCTAAAAGCGAAGTACGTTGGATTGACATAAAAGCCCTTAGCTTCAAAAGTACGATTACCAGCAGAATATCAACCCTTTGCTCACGCTTGTGCATCCGCTATAGCAATATGTGGATTTTACCAGTTTCCAGTATGGAAGAGTTTCTGGAAGGGGCCCAAGAGATTGAACGAGAGTTTCAGGCAGGTATTCAAAACGTTGTAGACAATTATGAGATGCATATTGAGGCTGAAAAAAATAGAAGCCCAAGAATGTCTTCTTTGATTGATCAGTTGAAATTAACTAAAGATGATTTCATAAAATCCTTTAGATTTAATATTGCTCACTTTATTCCTTTTACGCCTATTAGCGTTGAAGGTGATGAAACCCAGGACTACTATCAGGAACAATTGATAACAGATCTGGCAGAAGAAGCAATGAGGGTTTATGAAAAAATTAGTAAAAATAATAATTTGCGCTCAAGTACTATTGACCGACTGAAGCAAATGCAAAATAAGATCATTAGCTTCATGTTTATACATAAAGAGGCGGCAGTACTTGCAGAAGCTATAAAACACATAATGAATAATTTACCTAAAGGTGCCATTTCTGAACCTCGCGACGTTGCGGTGTTACAGCAGTGGTTTTATTTCATGAGTGATGCTTCAATGTTAAAGCGTATTATTTCAGGAGAGCAAAAGGTTACTGACTGGTTGGAATCTATTACCAGATCATTTAATCAAAGCTCACAAACAGAACCGAACGCGCTACAGAACACAGGTATTGAAGCTATTTTAGATTCAACAAATGTGTTTCAGGTTGAACCTGTCGTAGAGAACGATATAAAAAACAGCACGTTTTCAAACACTGATTCTGTAGCTGAACCTGAGAAATCAGTTTCGCAACAGGAAGACAATGCTGAAAATGGTTTTGATATCGAGCTCAAAGGCTGGTAACTGTTTGCTTTATTAAAAACCCCAGATGGGTACTTCACCATCTGGGTGAGTACCCCTTTTTATAAAGAGGTATTCTATGAAATTAGATCTTAAATCATCGCCGCGCCATATTAAGCGTTTACAGAATATAGCAAAAGTCATTAGCGGCTTAGGCGATGTAAGAGTTGTAATAGACGACAATACCAAAGGACCGTATTTTGATCCTGTCAATAAAGTTTGTGTTTTACCAAACGGCGATTATAGCGATGATGACTTTGTCAGTCTGATTGAAGGTTTTACCTGTCATGAAGCTGGTCATGGTCGCTATACCGTCAGTGAGGTTTACAGTGACGCCTTTAATAGTGTTCTCATGTCATCTGAAGGGTTTACACGCTTCGATGACGGAATGAATGCAGAGTTTGAGAGCCTCGCTGAGAAACGTAAAGCTTATAGCAGGGCAAAACGTCTTACCGGGCTTATAAATCTGTTCGATGATGTACAGATGGAAGAGAAGGTTGGTAACGATTATCCGGATGCAAAGCGGCGGCTTGCAGCCACTTACGCACTGATGGTTAAAGCCGGAAGGATGACTCCTGATATATCTTCTCGTCCGGAAAATCCTGTCCTATTTATTGAGTGGTATCTGCTTAACTCATTGCGAGTAAAAGTCCTTCAGCAGGTAGGTCACAAAGAAACCCTCGATCCGTTTTTTGACTATGCCCAAAAGATACTTTCTCCAGTAATTTCTGATGTTGAGGAAATTTTTCATGATGCTCTTGGTTGTGAAAATACTCAGGGCTGTGAATCCCTTGCTCGTAAGACCCTGGCTCTTTTAGAGAGACTGCGGGATGAGGCAAAGGAACAACAGCAGCAGACAGAGCAGGAGGAGCAGGAGGCATATGATGAATCCGAGACCGATACCGATACCGAATCAGAAGATAAATCGCTTACGTCGACTGATAGTCGTGAGGATGATTCTGAGGACGATAGTGAAGGTCAGGCAGATACTTCCGATAACGCTGATCTTGCTCAAGAGGGATGTTCTGAGCCTTCAGAACTTGCTGAAGATAACGAGGGAAATAATGAACCCACCGGTGGCAATCCCACGGGTGATAACATTATTGAAGACGATACTGATGCGATTAACCCTTCCGAGAGTGAATCAGATGAAGCCAGTTCGACTAACGTTGAAGATGAAAGTAACTTTTCATCGGCTCAATGGGAGATACTGGCAGATTTGTTGGATGCCTTTCTTAGCAGTGATGAGGATAGCGAAGATTATCACGATGCTTTGGCTAAAGAGATTGAAGGTATTGCATCAAAAGTATCCGATGACGTGAAAGCCGAATTCGGTGCTTCTGAATGGGATATCCCTGATCTCCTTATCGATTTGAATGTTTACAATGAGGCTTTGTCTCTGAGTCATTCAATCGGTAGCGACTTGTCTGTTTTACAGCAGGTTAAAATGCGTGGCCGAAACAAAACTCATGAGCGTGGAATTACCTTCGATGGAAATCGATTAATTCTGTCACAAATGGGAGTTCGTGATGTCTTCAGAGCTCAAAGCGAATCTAAAAATAGAGGGCATGTTGGCCTCGTATTAGTTCGTGATATTTCAGCGTCAATGGCTAATGATGAAAGATATATTCATGCCATTAAGTCAGATCTTGCTTTATCGATGGCCGCTGAAAGTTTGTCAAAAATGCATGTCTCCAATATAGTTTTTCCCTTCAAGGAAAGTGAATTTGAGATTATCAAAACGTTTGATCAAAGCGTTGAGGAATCTCTATCGAAATTCACTCTTGGATGTAAGGGTTATTATACCCCTACGGGATCTGCTTTAATGGCAGCTGTTGATCTGTTACTTGACAGCCAATTCGATAGGAAAATAATTTTTCTTATAACTGATGGTTATCCGAATAAATCGGAATTTACTATCGTCGAAGTTATGGAAAAGGCTAAATGTAATGGAATAGAAATCGTTGGTGTTGGTATTAAGACTGATGAAATAATTGGTTTTGAAACGGACACTTTCGTAACAGTTGATGATACTTCTTTATTGTCTATTGAAGTCAGTAAGCTAGTTCATCAAATACTTTCTTAATAAACTCTACCCAATCGGGGCAAAAAGGCCCCGGTGGGTCTTTTTGCTCCATGAAGGAATAAGGAGCAAAATATGACTCAGATAAAAACTTACCGTGTAGAACATGAAAAAGTCGGTGCGATGCATAAAGTCCGTATTTTCGGACGTGTTGGTGAAGTTATAAGCAATGATAGCCCTCAGGAAAGAATCTTCCGCGAAGTCACTATAGCGGAGGGTAATAGCCAGCAGGCTGCGTTACTTGTAGATAACTACATACAGCGTCTTGAGAATAATGGCTTCACGACTGAAGCATAAATGTTGAGGGCCCCCGGGCCCTCTTTCTTAAATTCTGCGTTGTGGGTTTCTCCCTGTCTTCTGCACCGCAGAAGGCATTGAGAAACTCACAATGCCAGATAAGAGAGATCATCATGACTTATGCATCCCCGGCTCTTCGTCGTAAACCACAGGAAGTATCTGAACACTTTATTAAACTCGTTCATGCTCGAATTGCTGAAGTGTCTGGCTGGAAGTATATATTCGAAAGAATACCTGCTTTCAAAGACGCTTGTGCAAAAGCCCCGAGCCAGGTTCCTTGCCCGTTTACTGGCGCAGGGAAATCGAAGTTTCGTTTCCGACAAAAAGACCTTTATACCGGATGTGCGATCCATAATGACTTTCCGGTAAATGAGTTTTGCGACGGAATTGATGTTCTGGCGAAATATTATGAATTAAGTAAAACGCAGACTTGCAAAAAGATTCTCTCAGATTTTTTCGGGATGGATCTGCATGCTCCGTTAACTGACGCCGACATTGAAAATGAACGACGCTATAAATCAGCAGTTCGTGCCACAGAAACTCTTGACCGAGAGGAAGTGGCAAAGCGAATGCGAAAACTTGATGTGATGTATCACTATACCGGTGAAATAAAGCCTAATACTCCTGTTGCTTTGTACCTCCGTAATCGTGGGATCTCCCGCTTACTGAGTCACTTACCAAAGGATTTAGGCTTTAATAACCGGATCTACTATTGGGATAAAGATAAGCAGAAATCGATTATCTATCCGGGAATGATTGCAATCTATCGTGACACCCGAGGTCGGCCTCTGACTATCCATAGAACATACGTAGACAAAAACGGTGATAAGGCACCTGTAGAAAATCCAAAGCTGATGATGAAGCCTCCTGCCGATATGACAGGTGGCTCAATTCAGTTGTTTGACCCTCACTATGATTCAGGTAGTTCGACCTGGACACTGGGAGTGGCTGAAGGGATCGAGAATGCGCTTTCTGTTGTAGAAGCGACTTCAACACCATGCTGGGCAGCCAGCTCCGCATGGTGCCTTGAAAACGTTACTGTTCCTGATTTTTTACTGCCTCCGCCGGATGTAAAATATATAAACTTTTATATCTGGGCGGATAAGGATATTGCTAACTCACAAGGCACTCGTGCCGGTATCGAAGCTGCTCAGCGACTTCAAAGCCGCATGGTTGAGTTTTTGGCTAAACGATATCCCGCATCAAAGCTGACAATTGAAGTCTTCGAACCAGCACAAGATATTCCTGATGGGAAAAAGGGTATCGACTGGAACGATGTTCTCCAGTTAACAGGGCAGGATGGATTCCCGATTCACTGGGCTCCTGAATGTCTTAATCAGCTGTAACAACGATAACTCCCCCGCATTTTGCGGGGGGGGTTATCTTATCAATATTATTTTTTAAATTGTATTGATAAGATAACCGCTTTCCTTCGTGATAATTACCTGCCTTTAAGGTCTTTTCACGGCTGAGATGCTTGCTCAGTTAAATAAATGTGCGGTACTACTGGCTATGGTCGGTTGTATGACATGGTTATTCCATAAACTATTAAAACCCATAACGGGAGTATTACCGTTATGGTGATGCTCGTCGTTTTACATCGGAGAGCATTTTAATGAATTTTCAAACTAACGAAGTTTTTAATAAATTTGCTGCTGTTATAAAATCGCGCATCGTCAATGAACCATCGTCATGCTATTTGCTGCATGATAATGAGATAGATATAACGATTTTGAAACATGGCATATTAGAAAATGACAGAAACCTGTTGTACGTAGTTCGTCCTTCAGGAACGTGTTTGTTGCGTTGTGACAAATATTTCTATCCGAAATATTATCTTCGTTGCCGTGGAGATTATAAGTCATTCATATATGTCCATCTTGATCTACATAGTGGTGAAGCTAAAGAAATCACATGGGAGCAAGCAGACGATATGCTGTCTAGTCCAGGAAAACCCCCATTAAAAGGAAATCTTGGACGATTTGAGTATATAAAAGTTGTGGTTGAGGACCTTCGTATTCGAGGTTACGCTGATTATCTTCCTGCGTATAATCTTGATGACCTTCGCCGTTTTGCCTTACAGGACGACCGCCCATCCCTTGTCAGATACATTGACAATGTAATGGCAACGGTCTGATTGGTTGCTAATTGATTTACATATTTTCCCTGATGGCCAACCTGCATCAGGGAGGCCTCAATAACGACTGGAGGCTGTATGAAGTTAGCTACGGACCTGGTAAAAGCTATTTTGATTAGAAATGGTGTTGAACCAGTAAATATAAGCGAATCATCTAAATTATCTTTGAAACAACCACTGACAGAACTTAAATTCAGTTTATATTTGCGAACTGAGCATTTATCTCACTTCCTACCCGGTTATGTTTATTCTATAAAAGAATGTCCACTGTCATATGACATCGGGATCGAAATTCAGAAAATCTTCGAAAGTTTACATTTGTTAAACGAAGAATTTGAATCCCTCGGTTTTGTTTCTGTATGGATAGAAATGCATCAAAGCATTTTTGAACAAAGTCGGTTTAAGAAAAGTAACTTTACTTTTCGGGAGGAAGAGGTCGAGCTTGCTAAAGGGCTTGTTTGTTCTCACAATTCACAAATAAGTAATGCGGCTTATTTCTGGCTTCAGCACTTTGAGGAGTTTATGATTTATGTTCGTAATAAGCTTATCGACCTCTTTCGAGAGGCCTATGACCTGATCCTTGGAATGCAGCAAGTATTTTTCATTCGGGAAAAGGAAGAGCTGTTGAAAACTATAAGTTATGGGGATGACCTGTATGAGGTGAAATTAATGGCGGCTGAGCTTTACTCTATCGAACAGAACTTAAAGTGTTCTGAATCGATAAGTACAAAATCTCAAGCTTCGGCATATATTAACCGCATCCGTGAGTTTGTGCGTTCGGGGTGGAGGCAGGGCTATATAGTCTGCCATCATAAGCGAAGTAATCAAATCTCATCATTGTCATTACCGATGTACTTGAAAGATACGTCAGGCCGAAGTGCTCGAAAGCGAGTAAAACGTCTTATATCTTCTACAGTTTGTGGTAGAAATAAAGATTTAGGTCTTACAGATTTTTAATTAAATTATACCCATGTGGGGATCACACCCCATATGGGAGTGATCCCTTTTTTATTGAGAGAGGATCACATGAAAATTATCGAAAAAATCATTAATGCCTTTTTGGTTGTTCAACATAAAAAAATACAGGTTAAAAACATTACATTTTTAGACAATGGGCAGGGCATGTTCTCTGGTATGTCTTTTGATGCTGATGTTTCACTGGAGTTTATGTATGAATCAGCAAAAGCATATAGTTCTTGTTTCTGTGATATTCCCTTTCCAGGTTTTGAAGATGCAAATCTGGAGGAAATTACGAAATTTCAATTAGATGCTTTGAAGCAAAGAAAGAATCATTCTTTCATTGTTAACCATTTGAGGTTTCCTATAGTTTTAAGGGAAGGGTGCAAAATCGAAAGAGGAGAAGTCTATTCAATTTCGAATTGCACTTATAATAAAGAAAGATTGCAGTATCTTTTTTCTCAGGATATTTACGGTAAGTTGTATAATTCCTTAGAGAAAGAATTAAGCTCGTTTTTCTCATTTATCAATGTTGAGGTGCACGAGTTGTTAAAAGATGCTGTATGCTTTGCATTAAAAATCCTGAATAAGATATCTTTGGATACACCTGAAAGACTTATTAAAGCTTTTAATTATCGTGACTGGTATTGTAGTTACGATGTTGAGCTTTTTAGGAAAGGCTTACCTGGTCATATTCTGGAAGAGCTCATTGCTCCAGATATCTTACTTTCAGACCTTAACGGTTGTAGAAAAATACTTAGAAATGCAAAACGATTTCTAAATGGACATACAAAAACCAATTGTGTTTATATTAAATATGAATGGTGGTTGGGGCCTGTGGATACCTCACACTCAGCTAAGTTGATGTCTGACAAAGAAATTAACAACCGAAGTGACTTGAAGAATTTTTCAAAGGTCTTTTTCAAAGAGTGTTTAAGTTCTGGTAAGTCGGAATATGAAAACCATCTTAGTGAAAAAGAACATGCGCTTCGCTACAATTATTAATTAAAATTATTTTCTCCCATAGGGATTTCTCCCTTTGGGAGAAATCCCTCTATTAAGAGGGTATTTAAATGAATGCGATACAAAAGTTAGTTGAATCTATTCTTGTTAAAATGGGTTTTGTTGGCGCTGTAGTGGAAAATATATATTTGGATTCAAAACCATTTCGGCATATTCGATTTGTGGCTGATATTCCAGTAATATCTTTTCTACCTCATTTGGTGAAATATCTTAAGGGCGCAGACCATCTTTACTGTGGTAACGATGATTTGCATCCTCTTTTCATTTATTTTTCCGAAGCGGCTACATTAAAAGCAGGCCCTGTAAATCTCGCGAACTTTCGTTTTGAAGTTTCTATAGCTTCAACTCATTTACGACTGGTCTCAGAGCAGCCTGATTTGCTTATCAAAGGATTTAACCGGGATAATCTAGAATACGTTTATTACCGCTCAGATTTGGCCTCTAAGGATCTTATACTAGGCCTTGTTGAACACGGTTCTCCTTTCATAAAACATCTACATGGACTTATACAAAAGCGAATTTTAAACGAGTTCTCTCTGATTTTTTCTGTTCTTGAAAAGATTTTAGAAAGCGCGAAGCCACAAATTCTTGCTTGCTTCCATAGTGTTGATTATGAAATGAACGTAAAAATAATAGCCGAAGCTATACCTGAAACTGTATCTAATCAGATAGTCACATCTGATTATATAGTTAATTCTATATCAGATGCGGACAAGTTTATAAATCATGTTCGTCGCTATTTAGCAGGCAGGGTAATGAAGAGGCGGATATACGCTGAATTAGATGTTTGTGAAGAAACATCAAATATTTCACTAGTGAACTTAGGATGCTTTACGTCTCCTCTGCTCGTTACGGAATATCAAATGTTTAAGCCACACTCTTCAGGGTTATATCGAAAAGCTATAAACAACTCCTTAAAACAGTTCAAACCAGAAATGCATGTACCTTCTGAAGAACTCTTTTATAATTAATCTAACCCATCCGGGAACTTGCTTCCCGGTGGGAAGCACTTCCTTTTTAGTCATGAGGTAGTGTAAATGTTTAAAGAATCTGACCACGTGGAATTTGTTAGTGCCTTTCTTTATCAAAATTTAGGCCTTAATGTTCCCGCTGACGATATAACCGTTCAATTATCTGATACTTCGTTCGACAAAGTAACCTTTGATTACGATGTAGATATCGATAATTTAAATTGTATGTTGGATCTCTACATATCTGAACTAATAAAGCACAACGCATCTTACTCCGATTCTATTCTTTTGAAACAAAAAATAATTTATTTTCTTGGAGTATTTAAGAATTTCGGATTTTTTACGTTTGATATTCGCGGATATAGTAATACTTTAAGCCCAGTTAAAGTTATTGATATTGTTTCAATGATTATTAATGACTGTGAAGAGTTATCTAAAGCTAATTCTTCTACTGATGCTATAAGAAATCTTTATCTCGATAAAATGAAGGTGGATGGGAAAGTGTTAGTTGCGAAATTTGCACTTAAACAGTTTTTTCATTCCGACTTTGGTGACTTTATCTCATTTGTCGAGAAAAGAATTACAGATTGTCTTAATGAAACTTTAAGGATTATCAAAGCTGTTGAACATGGCTTTGTACGTGTTGGGCAGCATAAGATTAATCGCCGTATTAATGATGACTTAAAGTTATGCATTGATTTCAATACTGATGATTATCCGGCAAATATGCCAGATATATATATTAAGTTTAACGATACATTTGATGGGAACGGGGCGTTATATTGTGACAATGATGCCCTCATATCCCTCTATACCGATGTTGCTTCAATTATCAATGTGCCGGTGATGATGGAAGTAAGATTGATCAATAAAAGAGGGCGTGTTGTCTGTGATTCTTCGCATTCAACTTACGTATCTCTCGAAAGTAATGACCGATACAGAGTAACTGATCGCACATTACTAATAACTGAAGCTTTTGACGATTTTCGTAACGCGTCTCAATGATCCTTTTGCTTCAGTCCAAAAAAGTAACTTTGGTTGGCTGAAGACACTTGTCTATGACAATGTAAAATCTGTCGCTGGCATCTTCTTTTAGCTTAACCAAACTTTTATCTAACCCAGTGGGGAAGTCGCTTCCCTTCTGGGGCACTTCCTCTCAAATTTGAGGTAGTGTATATGACACATTCATCTGATGATAAAAACTATGTCCGAGCAGTTCTGAGCTATCTTGGCATAGATTTTGATGAGGCGGATATAGTATTAAGTGTTTGCCATTGTCAAAGTGACGAGCTTTCTTTTACCTGTAATATCAAAGCTATTGAACTCAAGAATGCTGTTGATTTATATGTCGATAGTATCTCTGAGAATGAAATAGAAGCTTTAAACAGAGAATCTTTAAAATCTCGACTCTGTTACTTTCTTGAGGTGTTTGACGCAGTCTCTGGTCAGTACCTTGAGATTTCAGGAAAACACTTTGCAACTAGCCGTTTTGAATATGATGATGTTTGTAGTGAAGTTCTTAGCATGTCTAATGATGTTTCTCAGTCGAAAGGTTATGACCGGGATGAATATAACAGACTGATGCAGGTTGATGGTCAGGTTATGATTGCCCGTTTTGCTTTGCAACAGTTCTGGGATACTCATTTTATTGGACTAATAACATTTGTATCTGAGTCTATAACATCGAGCCTCTATAAAGCTTATGAAACTTTTAGTGATATAAGTTTGGCTTGCTATAAACTGAGTGAATATTCTTATTCACGCTCTATCAACAGTGAATTGACCCTTAATATTTCACTTAAAGAAAATGACTTCTGTGAGGACCTATCTGATTGCTATATGGAAGATGAGGCTTTACCTTCTGGTAGGGTAATTTCTCGACGCAACAATGACTCCATAATAAGTATTTATGAGAGCTATGCTGCGGCTTCTTATATTCCGATGATTGCATCTTTGGAAGTCGTTGATGAATACGGCGAAGTGGTTACTGACCTCTGCCATACCGTTTATGTTTCAGAGTTAACCGGTGGGCGGATTAAAATCCACGACCGTAATGACTTAGTATCTGAAGTTTTCGATAACCTAAGAAATTTAAATCTTGCAGTTGGAGATTCAGTTTCACAAGCTGCTTGATTCTTTCCCTGATTTTGATTTTTTCTCACATACTCTTATGGCACGGTTTCCGTGCCTTTTTTTTGCCTCGCTTACAAGCGTCTACTCCTCTTCTACCTATCCCACCTTACATCACCACTTAAAATCTATCTTTCTAATTCCATTATCCTTTTCGTAGCCTCTAATGCTCTGGTATGAACATACTCTTTAAACTCAAAAAAGTGCTATTAACGAAAAAAAATCCCTAAAGAGATTTGTATACTGTTCTCAACCAAGGAGAGCTCATGAATGAACTAAAATCCAAAAACGAGAACAGTACCAAAAGCAACTTTCCCCCGGTTGATAATCAGTTTTGCTTTTACCATGTTGATTTCAGCATAGAACGACTACTTTCAACGGCCGAGGATCTCCAGTTTGAGTACATCTTCCAGAAACCTGGAAGTGAAGTAAGAAAGGATTTGGTTGAGCGATTCGAACGTGGAGAGCGCTTTGTTACAGCTTCACACTGTGACAATTTCTGTGAAATCCTTGGTTGTCAAGGCCATCAGGAAAATGCATAAACCCATAAACCTACATTTCCACTTTTAAGGATGTTCACTAAAGAATGATTGGAGAAAGTATTTTTGACTGGGTAATTTACGGAATATCCATTTTGATATTTGCCTCAGCACTAATTGAAGGAAAGACAACTCGCTACCCAGCACTTTTTTTCTATGGGAGTTTAATTTTAATGTTAATCCTGATAGTTGCTGGAGGCCTTAACTGGTGGTTCTACAGGTCAAAATATGGCGCAGTAATCGTTATCTTCACAGTGGTCTCTTTACTGATGACTCGATTCCGCCTGGTCATATATAAATTAAGATTAAGAAAGTTAGTTTCAGAAATCAGATTTCGTATAAAAACGGGTTTTCGTATAATTCTTGTTTTGTCGGATAATGAGGATGAGCGTAATGTTCTGCTGTCTATGCTTAGCAACGTATTGCCAGAGCAAACGCTTATTCACACGCGTGATGCTCTCGGACCTCATTCAGAGCCTATCCTAAAAGCTCTTGAGCTACATCATCAACAGGGAACAGGTTACATACTCGTCTGTGAACAACAAATCTCAGCGCGTACGTGGTTGAGTATCGTAGAAAATGGGAAACCTGATACATCTATAGCTGTTAATTTTCATTCGATCCCAGAAATGGAGTGATTTTTCAATGAGTAGAACCGTTTCACAAAGTGTCACAGAAGATTGTCTTTTTGATACCCGCACACAAGTCAGATTACAACTAAGTCGAAGCGTTCATAAAACGCTGGCATCTGCTAAAGAAATTTTACAGGGAAGGGGGGTTGATTCGGTCTCTATTGAAGATCTTGTGCGAGCCTGTCTTGAAGAGAACCAGCCAATTGATCTAGCCTCACTTTACCTTGAAAATCTCTTAAAACAGAAAGGTACCAGCATTTGCGATTTTTAGTGTTTTCAAACCTATTAGATAAAATGCCGGTTGTGTTTATATAACATCAATAATTTCATGCAACAGGTAAAACATGAGTACTCAAAAGCAACTTTCCAGAACTACCGGCACTGAACGTATGTTTAAGGAAGAGCTGGCGTTATCCTTAATTTGTTGGGTTTTCACCAGTCCTTTTACCAACTGGACCGATAAAGTCTTCAGTGGTATTGAAGTTCCGTCTGAAGGACCGTCATCATTACGGGGTGAGACAGAAAAATTCTTTCGTTTTGTCGTTAATGAAGAAGGCTACGACGCAGGAAGGGCTGCTATTGGTCTTGACCTATGTTGTTTTTCACTTCCGTTGTGTTTGTTCCCGGACGCTGCCCTGTCTGAGGAAGAGGTTATGAGTAAGTTAACCGGAGAAGTTATCCATGGAATTCTTCTTTCCTTACCTGAGTTTATTGATATGCCAGAAGTGCTCGCTTACCAGGTCAGGGATGAAATTCTTGCTTTTAACACTCGCTGTGGAGACGGGATCTTTCATGGTTGGAACACGGCTTCAGAATTGTGGAAGTTTGAAATCTTTCCCCGCACCACCATCATGATGCAGCATACTTCGGCAATACATTAAAATTAGGCGGGGCAGAATGCATAAAAAACTTTTTCTTCTCGAATGGAAACCCTGTCAGAGCCGCGTATGGGCCGGTTGGATGGCCCTGTGGTTGACTATCAGTTTTCTGATGTTATCTGCCTTGCTTATGACAGATCATCTCCTGAACAAAGTCATCCTGCCGCCAACATGGTTGTTGATCTGGTTTTCGCCAATGCTGGGGTTTTTGATAAAAGTTCGCGTCGTCGAAACTCAACATTTCCTGGAGCATGACCTCTGTGTTGCAGGTTTCTCTTTTTACCGCTGGAAGAGGTTAGTTTCTCCCGGGCTTTGGTCAGTTGACTGTATAAATGGTCGTTTTCGCCTCAATCGGATCACCCAGGTGGGTAAGACTATCCACTATCCATGGCGTCTCCATTATCATCCTTTGTTCAT
This sequence comes from Citrobacter meridianamericanus, assembly GCF_041320245.1. NCBI lineage: Bacteria > Pseudomonadati > Pseudomonadota > Gammaproteobacteria > Enterobacterales > Enterobacteriaceae > Citrobacter > Citrobacter meridianamericanus. The sequence goes on from NZ_CP101037.1 coordinate 257,965, forward strand.
GAGCCCTATCGAACATAAATCGCATGCTGTGAAAGCTGTTTCAAAATGACTTCTTTAGAGGTTTACATGACATTTATGTTCTGCAAGGTCAGCCTGGGCAGCAAAATTGATTGGAAATAACATGAGCCTGGAGAAACGTATGAGTTATGACGATTTGCCCTATTTTCGTGACCAGATTCTGGAACGCATCGACTCGCTCAAGTGTTTTCTTTCGAACACCCCCCCGATGATGGCAAACCTGATGACTGTCTCCACCGTATCTAGAACAGAAGAGCGCTTGAAGCAGGTTAAACCCATCAGGGTTAGTATTAAAGACGATGCTTCGGTTGAGGAAATTATTCAGGCACTTACTGACATCTGTGTGGATGACATAGAGTCATTAAGTCATGATTCCACCAAAGTAACCACTAAATACCCGGGTCTAATCATTGTCCCCGAAAGAGCAGATCTTCTCGAAAGCTTGATCACTTCTATAAACGAAGCAAAAAATGATTTTGCTGCGGCAATGAGGCGTATCGATAATAAAAAGAATGTCCGTTTTGATAAAGTGCACAAGAAGCTCCCGGGCCTTGTCGCTATGCACTCAACAAGAAATATCCTTTTCATCAAGTCCCAGCTTAAAAAAGTTACTTTTTCATGGCGGCTAAACCGAAACCAGGAAGTTAAAACAGCAGAGCAACTTGTGAGTTTGTTGGAGCGCAGGAGAGCCTCAGAAGTAAAAAATGTAGCAACTACCAATTTGAATGTCGTGTCTAATATCGATAAGGCTTTACACCGTCTTGAATTTCACCCACTGAAGCAGGGCGAATCTTATCGCCTTTGTCGAACTAACTCTTTCCCTGTTCCGATTGCTCACATTTTTGCATTTAGGCCTGAAGGGCAGGAACGAAACGGGAATAAATATGCTGAGACTGATTATTCAGTAGTAAAAGCATCCTTGCCCATTTTCGCAGCAGGCAACATACCTCAATTAAAAACGCTCTCTGACTGGGCTCCTGAAAACAGCCAGGGTCCGTCCAACCAACGGAAGCTGAGCCTGAAATATACAGAACTCGTGCCGGGGGCTGAGCTGGGCATTTTCATTGTCAGCCCCGAAAATTAAGGAACAACAATGCAATGGATTTCCACAGCCAGCCAGAAAATCGATGAGCGTCTCTATCGTGTCTGCGTCTGGGTAAAAAAATATCACGCTGATGCGATTAACCGCGTTGTGCTAACCGTTGATCTAAGTAAAGCCCGACATGACCCTGACGAGGACCAGGTAAGAGCAGAGCTGCTGTGCGGCCATTATTTTTTGCTTCGTAAGGAAAACGCTTCGAACTCTGCGCCTGACGATCAAAAGTTTGCTTTCCTGCCTGACGGGCGCAATCTGTGTTGGCAGACCGCAACCCCGGTGCTTCAGCATCTCCTACTCAATAAAAACGTTCCTGAGTCGCTGAGGTTGCTTACGGACTACATACATATGCGTCTGGCCAGGCTGACAATGGTACCTATGTCCGGAACCATCATGAACGAGGCTCTGCTGGACAGCATCAGCTGGGTTAAGGTGGATTTGACCTACTTCTGGCAGTACGAACAGCTCAGCTCTCATCTGGGACCCATCCAGATAACCCACAAGGCACTTGTACGCTTCGGGCACCTGGCAAAGAATGATGAAAACTCCAGTGCCATAAGAATTCTGCGTCAGCGTCTGTCTTCAGAATTCTTACAAGAATTTCAGATGGCTGAGGATGAGCTAAAGCGCAAACAGTCGTTGATGGGCACCATGGACGTGAAAATGCTGTTTCATGCTCATTACCCCAGCCAGAAGATGCTGGTGGCTCGATATAAAAATGGTTGGGTAATGGTGGATTGTTTTCTGTTTCACCATACCAAACCTAAGAAAAAAGCAAAAAACAAAACTACTGTGGCTAAGCCTCAACTTAAACAGACTAAAAGAGAAGGGAGTGAAAATGGAACTGGGCATTATGGTGTGCATCGTGTTGTTACTCTCAGTGGCGGCGGCGTGGATCAGTAATAAGACAGTTGATTTGCTCGAAAGATTCTATTTCAAGCGTCCGCTGAGCATGGAGTACGCGGCATGGCTACGTGTAATGTGTGCAGGCTTGTTATTAGTTTTTATTCAGGTTGCTCCCCAATTTACACTCCTGTATACCCTTAAACTTGTCACGCTTATTAATCTTGGAATCCAGACAATGAAATTAAATGGCGTGTACAAATATAAAAGGACGGGAATTTTGCCTCCGGGAGGGGCACTCTCTAATCTCACCAGACTTAACCCGTTCAAGAAAAAATAAAGTTATGCGCCCGTGAGGGCGCTATTCATCAAAGGCATTTCGCATAAGCTTGATCATGGCTTTTTTACCAGCTTCAATATTGCGAATGTAGCGCATAACCATTTCTTCATTCGACCAGTTCCCCATTTCCATAATCTGTGGTAGCGAGTAACCTTCAATATCCAGCTGTATCGCACCGCCTACACGAACGCTGTGCCCTGTCCAGTAACGGGTTTTAGTCTCATTTGGATAAAGCTCATTCCACATTTCTTTAAATGCCCGTAAAAGGGAATTTTTGCTGAGCATACCGGCATCGTCCACAGTGTCTTCCTCATCTTCATCGTTCAGAAGACTTTGTTTAGCACGGTAGGGCAGGTTATGCCGTTTAAGAAGCTCAGATAGCTCATTCCCTTTACTCCGAAGCTTCCAGCCGGGTGGCATATAGCCTGTATCATGGAAATTTACGGCCTGGAAAAGGTATTCATCCGGATGACTGTGCTGATCCATTTTCACAAGGTTCATCAATCTCAAGAGGCAGTTAGTTAACTGACGTGTCAGCCGGTAGGTAAGAAGTGTACTGATGTTCGTTTTTGTACGGTATACCGTCAGGTTAAATTCACCGGTCATACTATCCAGAGACAGATCTTTCAGACGTATACGGCGAATTTCGGATGAACGGAGCAGTGTTTCAAAGCCTGTCCAGATCAGGCACAGGTCACGAAGCTTACGAACTGAGTTTGTAGTACTGCGTAACTTTATCAGAGCCTTGAGATCGCCAATAAGAAAGGGAGTTGCCTGTTTAGTCGTCTTTCGCTTCCGGGCTTCCGATTGTTTTAAGGCTTCCAGCATGTACCATGCTTCAGACGTAATAATCCCGGGCAGGTTAAGCCCTTTTTTATGGATACTGTTTAAGGCCTGAAGACAGCTGTTTATGCTGCTTCGTGACAATTTGCCTTCAAGATGCCCCATAAACGCCAGCAGAGCTTCCTCAGACACGGGGAGCGAACTTACTGGCCAGTCTGTATGCAACCGGGCATTCGCCTGATACCATTCGTTCCATACTCGTAGCCAGTGCAGATAGGTTTTAGCTGTGTTGTATCTCAGATGGGAAAAGTAACGGATCAAGCGTGAAAGCTGTTTATCATGGTTGCCGAACGTTTCCAGCTGCTGATGCAATTCGCTTTCCGAAAACTGTCTGATCACTGATTGATTCTTCATCCTGCTCACCGGGATACACTGGTTTTATTTACAGTCATTTTAGCACTCATGTACCTGGTTATGAACAGGGTGGAAACAACGAAAAAGGTTGTGAAATCGTTAGGCTTAAGTGAAAAATGATATTAAGATTATCCCTGGCCAGTTGAGGCCTGTCTAAAGAAGGTTGATTATGTCTGACACAAAGCAGTCTTATTTAATGAAATTCCGTAAGTGTAGTTCGTTCGAAACGCTCGAAAAAGTATTTGAAAGGTTATGTGAAAAAAACTCGGGTGTCGCCTCTCTTGAAATTTCTGGTGCTTATGATCATCGTAAAGCTGAACTGACAATGAAAAAGTTATATGACAAAGTTCCTGCGAGTGTGTGGACCTTTGTTCGCGAGTAATTATTGATATTGGCACAACAAAAAGACTGTGTCTGGATTTGAAAATAGTTTATGCCCCTTTCGGGGCTAAAGGCACTGTAATAGCCTGTCTTTTTAACTTTCTTATTAAGTTCGGAGAAAGACTTTAATCATAAGCCAAGCCCACTGCTAAATACATCCGATATTCTCCTTAATTTTAGAAGTTGTGATAAAAGTTACTTTACCTAAACTTCTCTCTCCATATTTGTAAGGCTCTCATTTGATTCTTGTCAAACATTAATCTGGAAAACTAAAAAATCATTTCTTTTAATTCGTTTTACAGAAATCCTCCTCCGTTATTTCGGATATAGTTTGAATAATTATCAAAAACGGGGTGCAGCCATGCGTAAGAGTTACACATTTGGTATTCCATTTGGACTCCAGAGAGAATCAGGACTCTTTTTAGATATTACAGAGGTCAGCCGGGGTATCGACTGTAACTGCATCTGCCCCGCTTGCAAAACTGATCTGTTAGCAAAGCAGGGGGAGGTCAAGCTTTGGCATTTCTCACACAGTACTGCTGTAGCCGGTGACTGTGATGGTCTGATGGAAGCCATCCGGGGAAAAATTATTGAAGTCATCAACGAGCACCAGGTTCTTGGTTTCCCAAATCTTCTCGCTGGCGACGATGGTGGGCCGGTTTCACTGAATGAGGTTATTGGAAGCGGCAGTATGTTCGGAGGCACAGCTGATCTGTTCGTAAAGGTTAATGATTTATGTGTGGCCGTCTTTCTGGACAGGGATCGTAGCATTTCTGCGAAGTTAACCTTTGACCACCTTCATCCTTCCGAAAGAGTTGCCGCATTGCGTATCGATCTTCCAGATATTGAATATGAAATCAGTCAGGTGCAGCTCGGGCGACGTAAAACAACATACAGTGAGTGCATTGAAAGCCTGATCATTGATGAGACCAGTTCCCGGGAATGGCTATATCATCCATTAATGCATGAACTTGAATCTGAACCTCTTCAGGAGTATCGGGGACGGGAGCCTTCAGAGGAAGGGCCTCTTCTTCAGCGCCTTGCTGACTGTAAGATGAAATTGCCTGATATCCTTCCGGGCAGTCATAACGCGTTAGTCAGGTTACAGCAGGATACGATTGTATGTCTGTGTAGGTTAACGGTTCGGGCTTATGACATCGCTCAGACCGATGAATTTCCTTTGTTCCTTCGCTATTTCAGGTTGCACTGCCTGGAAAACAGCGAACATGTCAGTTACGAAAGACTGATCTGCTGGCAGGAAATGATTTCAAAAACCCAGGAAGGCCAGTCCTTGACACAAAACGAACTTGAATATCTTCATGAGATTGTCCGCATCGCCTTATACAATCACCGGCTTAACAATGTCAGTATTTCAGATGTTAAAAACCATGACACAGGAAAGGAGAGCGGCAGGGTAGAGCCACAAAACTATTCACTCTTATAAATAAATTGGGCTTTGCGCATTAAACCCTTGCCGCAGGAGGTGTACCGCATATCCGGCACAGACAGTCAGTTTTTCTGGCAGCTTAAATTTGACACAGCTTAATATAGTGATTCATTAAACAGGTTCAGTATGCTGCCAGAACGTTTTAGTCGTTATGGGCGTCCGTTAGTTTTCTACTAACTGAACGACGACCAGCCTGCCGCCTTCCTCCTTTGACAGAACAAACTGAGCGTTATTCGTCAGTTCAATTTTTTCCCCAATGGCAATCTGTCGTTTATCCGGTAATGACATAAGCCCATTTATGCCTTCATTTACTAACCACCACTGATCGTTATGGAAAACAAAATACCCAACTCGTTTCCTTTGCAAATCGGTTGTACGCTCATTTGGCGCAATGAGGCGATTCACATGCCACGCATAGATTGACTGCCCGCTCCACACCATCAACCGGTGGTCGTCAGGACGATAACTGCCTTCCTTTCGGGAAGAATATAAATTTAGAACCGGTAATTTACCCTTGTATGGCGTACCGCAGTAGGGACAAACCGGCTTTGTCTTACCCGAGAAAACGTACCATTTCTGTTCACACGCCTTGTTCTGGCAGGGCTGTATCAGATCGACTGTTTTAACCAGGGCGCTTTCCCACTCATCGGCGGTCGGGCGTTTAGTGGCATCGTGTAAGCCATCTATAAAGGCGCGCTCAAACAAAGGTGTCAGATAAGGGCCCATGATGGTGTAAGGAATTTTCTCCGGGTCAGCCCAGGGCAGTGAAAAGGACGATAGCTGACTGACTTTGACTGCATTGCTTTTGTCTGTCGGATGTTCAATGAAGAGTGCCTTCTCACCCATAGATAAGGTCTCATCACGTACTTCATCCGACATGTCATGTATTTTTCCGCCACGTAGCGGATGACGGAAGAACAGATACATGTAGATAAGCACCGACAGCGCATGACGGTCAGTAGTAATGCTTGGCAATACGCGGTTCGGATCCTCTTTGGAAAGATGACTGGTTTTCACCACTTCCGGAGCGATAAAATCCGGGGTGCCCACCACGTCGGGAGGATACTTTCCAGGGACAACCAGGCCGTCTACGTCAATGATGCAGGCATGTCCCATTTCTGGATCGATAAGCACGTTTTTATAGCTTAGATCGCTGTGACAGAGACCTGCCGCATGCATCCTTCTGACGGCTCTTGTCAGCAGCAGACAGACCTTGAGATAGGTAAGCGTATTGCCTCGTTCACGTGGGTCGAGAAATTTGTTCTGGTTGCTGGCGCTGGCAAACCATTTGCCTTCCTTTTCACGACCTTTTATGCCAAGAAAATCATCGTTTTTAGAGCCGTATTTAAAGAAAAAGTAGCTTTTGTAGGTTGGAACCACGATGCCGATTTTATGCCCATGCTCAACAACATGGGTCGGCCAGCAAAACAGGTCCTTCCAGTATTCACCTCCGGACTGGCCAAAAATGTTTTGCCTGTAGCGTCCGGTGATCATATCAATCCGATCCCGGGCCTGCTCGTTCTGCGGTTTATGATAAAAAGCGACGACGTATGATTTATCAGGCGAAAAGTAAACATCCTTCATCGAGCCCGAACCAATTACCTCGTCAACATACTGGACTGTTTCGCCGTCCTTTGTTTTGCACGTAACGATATTTGCCATATTGATCACCGAAAAAGCGTATCCCTTACCACAACACCGCAATAGTGCGGTCATCATGGTTCCCTGTGGAGAAAAAGTTAAGCCAGTCGCCTAACCTCTCAGGCGCAATACTGGCGTCTGTAAGGACAGGGTTGAGCTCATCAACGAGACGGGTCCATTTTTCGTCACTGCGAAGCCCATTATCCGTCTCAAACAGAGGGTCTGAGACGCCGTCTGTCATGAGGATCAAGTGAGATACATCATTCCATTTACCCACGCTGATGCGGCCGCTAAACGAGGGGTCTGCGATAATGCTCTGGTCAAGGAAACGGGTTTGTCCTGCGTATTCTCCGCTATCGGGATTTCCCAGTATCCTGACTTTACCGGAAGGGCTGTATGCACCTATCGCACCATCACCAAGCCAGAATGCAGCCGCAAACAGCTCGTTATCAGTTCGTAGCGCTACAGTTGCCAGAAGGGTTGTTGAATAGGATTTCACAGGTTGTTCTGCACAAATGGCTTCGTTCTGGATACTGTTGACCGCGAGCGTAGCTGCCTGTTTAAAATGATGAAGCATGGCGTTTATTGTTGCCTGCTGATCGCTCCCTTCCCACGCCGTGATGTGCTGCTTTAAATGGACGCCTTTCACACCACTGAGCTGATTTAAAAGGTAATCGCCAGCCGTTTTGACTGCAATCCGGGAGCCTTCCCGGGAATTTACCGCACTACCGGCTCCGTCTGCGACCAGCATGACAGACCATCCTGTTTCCTGGCAGTGGTTGATGTAGAAGTCGTCATCTCTGAAGCTTCCGGCATGCTCATGAGAGCGTCCCCGGCGACTGGCGGCAGCAATACGTATATCACCCCTGACCAGGCCAGCAGCGTCCAGATGGGACTTAGGGTAGGGAGCGTCTGCTGGTGGCTCTACCACCTTCCACAGGCTTCTCGGATCGGGATTGATTATAAATAGCTGTTTTGTTTCACATTCGTCGTGCGACGTGCATGACCAGATTACTGAAAGCTCTATATCGCCGCTTTCGGTGGGAGTACCTGTCAGCAACTCCTGTTCTTTGTCAAAAGACAGGCCAATGTTCCGGGGAAAGACAACGTCCCTGACAGTAGCCTGCTGGCCCTCACCCAGAACGATAGCAACCGGCGAAGAGAAACGTTCGCCTGCGCGGGCGTTGGGGATCGTTATTTTAGCTCTCGGGGGAACGGCAGGTGGCACAGCTAAGCTGGCCCGCTGCTGGCCTGTCGGTATCTGCCCGGGTTTTAATACCAGGGAAGACAGGTTTTCGTCTTCCCTCTGTGCTGGTTTATCAAATTCGTAATAAGGCATCAGCTTCCAGAACGGAGGATGAGGCTCATTTTCTGGCAGGGGTTGCAGTGCTGATGTATCGGTAGCGTCAATGCCCGGGTTATCAGCAACACTTACGACCGTTTGTTGCTGATCGGAAAGACTGGATGCTGACGAGGCGGCAATCTCTGCGTCGTTATCACCTTCGCTAACCCGCGCAGATAAACCCTGTGCAAGGCTCTCAATCCGCTCTTTAAGCCGCATAATTTCTTCGGTAAGGGATGGGTCCTGCGATAGAAGTAAAAGCCGCTCACCTTCAACAGGGTGGCCCAGCTCAGACAGAACTAAGCGGATAATCTTCTCTTCAAGTAAAGCATTTTGCGACATCAACCTCTCCCTCTGTTTACGTCGAAGTTAGTGTTTCCGCCATCATTGCTGAATGACAGGCCTGTTTCACACCACGGGCAGATCACGTCATCCGGGCCGTCAATACACAGCAACTTTCCGCATGAGCACAGGGCAAACGCACTGGCATTACCGCAGTGGGGGCAACCCGGTACGCCATGCAGTTCGCTGGTATTTACCTGCAAACCGGTAGCGGTGGCATCTGACCACGCAAAATAGTCCTCATCGATGGGATAGCATCCGGCAATATTAAAGCTGTTCAGGTTCAGACTGAAATCGAGCCCGGAAACCCTTGCTGGTGGCCGTTCATACTTCATCAGGTACGGACGACGGGTCTTGCTGCAACGGCCGGTAAGCGTAACGCAGTTTTCGTCGTACGCTTTTACTGGCTCGTCCTTGGCCAGCCGGACTATGTATTCAGTCTGGCTGAGCTCAGGTTGTTTGTCGTCCCCGACGCTGCGGCTGTGCGCCGTAACCGAGGCCGTGATCCATTTGATGAAGCGGGTAAAGTCCCCTTCCTGAGATTCGGTGAACAGCATGACATTCTCTGTCAGTTGCCGCAGGATATTCAGGTCCGCTGACGGCCCCAGGCCAACGGCAATGAGATTCACTTTACTCGCGTAGTGATCCTTCCAGCGCTTCACTTCTGCGGTTGTGTCGTCAGTCGGACGTCCGTCGGTAAGGAGATACACGACGGGTTTCCAGTCGCCTTTAGCCTCATGAGTGGTTTTTCTGACCTGGGTATCAATTTGCACGGTCAGCTCACGCAATGCAGCTCCAAGGCTCGTACCGCCGCCAACGGGAAGGCGGGGAGGGTAGAACGAGGCAATTTCGTGAAGAGGTACAATCGTACGGGCTACACCGGCAAATGCGATTACCGAGACCCAGGCTGTTTCAAGTGCGTGTGGATCCTTTCTTAAATCTCCGACGATCATTTGCAGACCATCAGTCATTTTTTTCAGGTTTTCACCAATCATGGACTCTGAACAGTCCAGGACAAAAAACACGGGAAGGCGTCTCATAATTTTCCTCGTACGGCTGGTACGGCCAGCAGAAAACGTTGCTGTACAGAAAGGTGCTGCCCGGAAACAGCACCTTTCTGTCTGTCAGAGCACCAGCTGGATTTCTGGTGGAGGAGGGGGAAGGGTATCAGTTCCGTTATTAATCCCCGCGCTTGTGCTGCCGGAAGACACGCTGGCCGATACCCATTTAAAGAAACCTGCAAACGCGGTTGAATCTAGCGTCTCCAGAGACACAACCTTATCGGTGAGCTGTTTTAAGTGCTCATGGCCTGCTTTAGGACCAACGGCGCAGGCAATGATGGATCCGAATCCCCGGCCGCGAATCGCTTTTACCGCTTCACCGTACGCCAGGGCATCAGAAGGGGTTCCATCAGTCATCAGGAATACCAGAGGACGCCAGTCTCCTTTGGTATCACCATCTGAGCGACGTACATCCCGTTCAACACACTGCATCAGACATTCAAGGGCAGCACCGGTGAACGTCCCGCCTGCGCTTGGCACAACGATGTCAGAAAACTGGAAGTCTTCCAGCGGCGTGAGAGGAATGAACTCACGCGCCTCATTGTCATAGGTGATAATGGAGATATGAACGCTTTCGAGGGCGTAGGGATCCTGGCGAAGAGCGCTAAGCATCGCCTGAATTCCAACGTTAACGGAATGGATTGACTCACCGCGCATCGAGCCGGATGTGTCGATAACAAGGTAAACAGGCAGGCGGCGCATCACATGTAATTCCTCAGGTGCGAGACAAACGAATCTGATTCTGAAGGCTCACCAATTGCCCTGAGTTTCCAGCCTGTAGCCTCGCGTATCAGCTCGGCAAAGACCATGGAGCGCTGGCTGGCGAAGGCGGGTCCGCCAGAAAGATCGAATCGTGCCATTTCAATATTACGGGCATCTACTGCCCGGATGAAGGCATTCTGAACTTTACCAAAGTGCTGCTGGAGCTTTTCACCATTGTAGATCTGAACGATGAACACAATTTTCTCGTACTGAGCGTCAAGGGAATTCAGGCGCACAATAATTTGCTCATCGTCACCGTCACCGGCTCCGGTTCGGTTATCGCCCGTCAGCCAGATATTGCCTGACTTATGGCGAAGGCTGTTGAAAAAGATGATATCGCCATTCACAAGCGTTGGTTTACCATTTTCCACATTGCCGAGATCGGTCACCTTTCCGGCTGAATTACACAGGAAAGCGATCACATCAAGGTCGTATTCTTCTTCTTTTTTACCAAAGATCCCGCCGAGAAAACCTTTCTTTTCCTCATTAATATCCCAACCGAGGCCGATAGTAACGGACGAGAGATCGTATTCATTTTTTTTCAGGCTTACGCCCTGGCCTTTGCTCAGACTGACAGACATGATATCCCCTTAATCAATAAAATTATAAGACCACATTTACTTCTGGCGGCGGCGGTGGCAGGTCTTCAAGACCGATCACTTCTTTTTTGCTGGACTCCACTTTCTGACTGCCTACCGAAATGCTCGCACTGACCCATTTAAAGAAAGCTTTAATCGTCGAACTGTCAGCTGTATCGAGCTGAACCACGATTTCAGTGATTTCTTTGAGGACGCTGGTATCGGCATCATGCCCGGCTGCACATGCCACAACAACGCCGGTTCTGGCCGCTTTAAAGTCATTCAGGCCTTTACGCCAGTCATCATTCGGACTTCCATCCGTCATCAGGAATACAAGGGGACGCCAGTCACCTTTAGTGTCAGCCGTCGTTTTCTGTACTTCTTTGGCAATGGAGCTGGCCGTGAGGGAAAGCGCTTCGCCAAGAGACGTGGTGCCGCTGGCTGTTAGTGCTGGCATCTGGAAACTCAGGAGGTCTGTCAGGGGGACTGCCTGTCGGGCTGAAGAATCAAAGGTGATCACTGACACGTGAGCCGTTTCGAGTGCATACGGATCCTGTTTCAGCGTGGTAAGCAGCGTCTGAACGCCATTTTTAACCGCTTCGATAGGCTCTCCGTGCATAGAGCCGGACGTGTCGAGTAGCAGATATACGGGTAAGCGTCTCAAATGTAATTCCTTCTTAAGAGATCGGAAGAGGAGAGTAGTTTCAGGAAGAGGCCAGGGTTTGTTGATTTGATAAAACGGCACGACATCTGTCGGGTGGAGATTAAATACTCAGAAGCGGCATTAAAGAAATAAGTTAACCACCATAGAATTACCGACATGTGAATGGCCTCTTATCAACAGAAAAATAATTCAGACCGGACTGGAATATAAGATTTCTGAAAAAACTCGGACAAATAAACTGTCTTATGTATGAAATTCATCATACATCACAGATCTGCATGAATGGAGTGTAAAACGCCCAAAGATTGATGTGTAGCACAAGAGGATGTCAAGACACCAGGTTTTGTAGTCAGTAAGGCGCTGCTGGCATTGCGGGAGGAGAATAGATCAAAACTACGTCACGCCAATACAGAGGTAAAATATGACAAAACCGGGGTTTTCACCCCGGTCTGAGATTTAGCGTCAGGACTTTTTAGCGCTGTATTCTTTTATCAGTTCGTCAACGGAGTGCAGAGCCAGCTTCTCTACCGCTTCACTTCGGGTCGAGCCACTCAGCGCAGCCAGACGGTCAATTTTTCTTAAGATCCGCATGCGTAGCGATAAGGACACGGCTGTTTTTTTATCCTTATCGAGTACGACCTTCCCTGTAGACTCACCGGTTTTCAGTTCAGCATTCTGTGCGAGCGCTTCATTCATCCGGCGAAGGGTCTTTTTATCCAGCTGGCCCGGATTAACGAGATGGTAGGAATGACCTGCCTTGCTGTATTTGATCTCCGCAGAATATGACTCGCGTAGCTCTTTGAGGGCCCGGGTTAATGTCGGCTCTGAGCATTCCAGACTGGTTATAATGTCGGCAGCGGAAACGGGCTTGCCGGTGCCCAGTAAGTTGGCAAGCTTAAAAATCCGGGCCTGTCTGGTATTTAATTGCATCGTAAGATTTAGCCTGCTTAAAGGGTTAGTGGTTCAATAGGCTGAAAAATGAAGGTACTGCTCATCTTTCGAATAACCGGGTGATCGCCTAACGCTTCAACCGGATCAATGTGTTCTATGCCTGCAAAATTTACTGACGACATCTGGCTGCGAGTGCATTTGCAGGACAGGATATACTCATCCTCCAGATAGCCGGTCCGCTTACTGACCCGTTGCGTAAAGCCTGACACAATCACGTTGTCGAAAGGTAGCGTATGTAAAACGATACCGACCAGGCGGAACAAGCAGCCATGGACGTGGCGGGCATAGTTTTCGCGTACGGCTTTTTGCGTCATGGCTTTTTCCGTCAGCTCCGTGCCCCGGGCATTAACGCCGTAAATCTTATCAGGGAAATCTTCAATCTCAGCTAAATCAACGTCCAGCAGGACTGCTGATAGCTCCGGCTTTACTTCAAATGCAACAATCGTTTCACGCGGCCATTCAGTTTCTGCCAGCACACCCGCCAGGTATGATTCGAAAAACGCGGCGTCTGTCCGGAACTGCTGCCGGGCATCTGCCTGAGCCGTGGCGAGCCGTTTTTCATGTTCTTCTGCTTCAAACTTCCAGTTTGCATACTGTTCGGCCCAGGCCGTCCGTTGTTGCTGGTACCGGTGCTGTCGAAGGGTATTCTCACGCTCCACATCAATCAGCTCCTGCTGCCACCGGCGAAGATTTTCGGCGTGGCGCTCAGCTTTAGCTGATTCCGATTCAAACCATTTACCCAGAAAACTAATGCCTTCGCTCTCGGCAGGCTTTTCCGGCAATGCAAGGTAGTCTGGCTTTTCTGGACGCACCGGTGCCGGAACCTGAAAAGGCGACGTTCTGTTATGCAGGTATACTGCTTCCAGCTCTGCCCAGCTGATGCCTGTTTTTGGATCCGGCGTCAGCTCGTGAATATTACGGATTGCGGTTACCGCTGACATGAGTTCAGCGGCTTCCTGCTCAAGCGCCTGTCTGAGCCCCGGGTCGGTTGCCGTCCGGTTTCCACCTCCGGAACGCGCGGCCCGGTCAAGCCGGGTACGGTAACTCAGCCCGGTACCGGGCAAGCCCAGATTGGCATAGGTCCCCCGGCTACCAAAAGAAACGGAAGCACCTCTCGGCCCGACACTCAGGCTCGGTGCACCGTTACTCAGGTTGAGGCGAACGCCAGGAATAATGTTGATCGACTTTCTGAACCTGAACCCCATTATGATTTCCTTAATGATGCTGGGTCACGGTAAGTAATCTGATTCCATCAGCGCTTTGCTCGTTCTGTAACCCATAAAAACGAGCTCTGTCCAGAATGCCAGCCGCCCAGCGGCGATGTGTGGCGGGTTCACACATTGCTCCCTGCGACTTAAACACGGCCTGGGTAGAGTTCAGGATCCGCAGAGCGTCAGAATACTCACCCTGAGTGACCATCAGCGCGTTTTGAATGACCTCTATCTGACCCGGGTGAATGGCCGTTTTCCCAACAAGCCCATGTGCCATATCAAGAGCCAGCTCTCTGGCCATAACGGCATGATCGTCAATATGCTCACATACGGGCGCGGTCAGGGCAAAATCACGCGGGCCGAAGACTGAAACGAGCATTTTGATGACGTAGCCCATCGGGCTGTCATACAGCGTCAGGTCCCGGGGGCGGCGAAGCGACACAACGTTCATAAGATCGTTGCCGCCGATTCGAAGCGCAATAATGCGGTCGTGGCAGGGATGTTCCACCAGGCGAGTGGCCAGCTCGCGCATCTGAACCACGTCAAAGACGTCTTCTGTTTCCAGCGTTGGCATCATGCACAGGTGAGTCCCGCCCATGATATCCCACCATTCAGCTAACGAACTGAGGGTAAATTTCGGCAACACAAACCCATCGACAGCGGAAAGATCATAATGCGCTTTTAACCATCTGCCCATTTCGGCATGCCGAGGGCGAATGAACACCAGAGGCCAGTCATTTTTACCCAGGCTACGCATGCTGTTACTGAGCTCGTGCAGCAGGTGCTCCAGATTTTTGAGGGCGATGGGGATGTCTGCTTCACTGACAGCATCCTCCAGGCAAATCACCAGAGAGCGCAAACCCGGGATTTTCCCGTGCAGGACGGCATCAGCAATATCTTCCCGTGTTGCAGGCATGTATAGCGTGGCTCCCAGATTCCAGGGAGAAAGACGATTTTTCATCAGAGTACCTTCTTGATAATGGTTACAGCCCGATACTGGCCGAGGGTTCCCCCCATTTCTGTAACAACTATTCCCTTTTCACGAGCAAGCCCTACAAGCAAGGCAACGTCCGGGTCGTCAATAGAACGCACAAATACATGGTCCGGTACCCGACGTAATACAGCCCGGGTTGCTTCAGCAATACCGGGTTTAATACGATTGACGCTGTCCACTTTAAATTCATCGGCCAGGAACGCGATAACGTCGCGACTTGTCTGCCATAAGACCCGGGCTGACTCCATATTCCAGCTCAGGGTAGCGAGGGATGACGGGGTTAACTTCTTACGGAAATGGGCGACGGTATCGACAAGCATCCGGCTGCATTCGAATTCACTGAGATGCTCGCAAACCATGCACCCATGTAATCCTTCAGAGGACCATACTGACCGGGAGATCAGGCCTGATACCGGCGCACCCATGATGCCAAAAGGAATGAGCCAGTCATCATCACTGGCTGCAAGCCAGGAGCAGCCACAGGGATCGGCCAGGACAACCAGTCGCGGCTGCTCAGGATAGCCCGGGCGATCTTTCAGTGCGCGTACAAGCTCTCCGGTAATTGCGCCTTTACCTGTCCATCCGTCAACAAAGACAATACCGCTGGTACCATGGCGCTCTTCAATGACGTCGAGGGCTGCACCGTCAATTCCACGATCCCGGATAATGCTGATACCGTAATGCCATGAGGTTTTCCCCATGTCACGCAGGGCCTGGTGCAGCATAACGCCGAGCGGCACGCCAGCTCTGACGAGACTGGCCAGTACAATGGGCTCATCACCGAAGCGTTCGGCCAGAGCAATAGCGAGCTGTGTGACTTCTTTTGCAAGTCTCTCTGCGCCCCGATCCAGCGCCCGGTGAAACAAATCAAGATGCCATTGTGTTGGCGCTGGCTCCTGACTGAGCATGTCCGAATAATGTTTCTTCCCTGACTGAATCAGCTCTTCTTTTTGCTCAACCGGCGTCATCTCAATGACTACCGGCTTTAGCAGAAATTCCACGTCACCGGGCTGGTATGAGCCGGTAAATGTGTCATGTGGCTGCATTTTAATTTTCTCCAAAAATTCGCTGTGAAATGGCATCTGCAAACTGACTCTGACGCGGGATGCCAAACCAGCTGCACAGTTTCATAAAACGATGATCGCTCAGGCTGTCGCCCAGACCAATTACGGGGAAGACTCCGCGTTCAGCCCGAAGTTTTTCAAGAAGCCATCTGACTGCCAGCCCTTTCTCAACCGCGGTGGGAAGCCAGGCCACGTTATTACTGTTGCGGTGGATGTAGAAGCCCTCGGTCGGAAACACCGTTTCTATCTCATCTGCAATGGCATTGAGCTCGTCAAGGCGGGTGCTGTCGCGGTGCTTCATCACCATATAAACCGCCGTTTCACCGTATTCGAAGTTCAGCCTTGCCCAGGCATTGATCCCTTTTGCGTCCATCATTTCAGTGATCAGACGCTGCATCGATGTCAGCTTTTCCTGATAGGGAGCCAGCTGGCCGAGCATATGGGCCTTCCACTCCTCGTCGGGTTTGCCTTCTGGCGTGAGAATGACGGCCCCGTGAGTGGTGATTGCCCAGGAGTGGAAAGGGATCCGTACGCGGCTGATTTCTTCAGTTCCCCGTGCGGTAACGGGTATGAGTTCAGCCTGCTCCAGGAGCCAGTCCACCAACATGGACTGTTCTTCCGTCATAAAGCTTCGTGGATTCAGGGTGCGATCAACGGCACCGGTACGGAATGGCTCCAGGGCCAGCTCGTCCACCATTTTACGACGGGTCTGAAAGAGCGTGTCGTCAAGGTCGCTCAGAACAACGGGTTTATTCATAGGTAACAATCTCCACGACGGCCGCAACCTCAGCCAGCGCTTTAAGAAGCTGCGTGTCAATACTTTCTGCGGGTGTCTCAGTACACACAAGAATGCGGTCAAACTGCTGGTGGGCGACGTTATAGACAAAATTGGGGATGCCCAGCCCGTAGTTATCCGTAAAGGAAATGGCGGACTCAATGGCATAACCAACGGCGATAGGGGAGCGGGTGGTCGATCCATAAAATGCCTGTGCTCCGGCAGCTTCGAGCCGTTCAGCAAGCAGGAACGGCTCCCAGACGAATTCCCCGGTCCCGAGAACCAGAATACGTTCCCCCTTGTGGACGGAGACCTCATGGCCGAGATCGGCCGCAGGTGCGAGCATCCCCAGTCGGCCCCAGGACTGTTTTCCCTGGATGTCCCATTCTCCTCGTGAAGTTACGTTGACTTTCGGCATGTCCGGGACAGGTGCATCAGGTAATGGGGTCCATCCCCACTTACCGCTTACAAGAGAAACCGAAGTGACTGGTAAGGTGCTGCGCTCGGACAAGGCTTTGCCACTCCAGTCGGTAAGCGTAACGGCTATAACCTGTTCAATATGTTGAAGCTTGCCGGTATTACGCAGGGCTGAAAGCAGGTTAATAAAGGTATTACCGGTGGTTGCCTCGTCATCAATCAAAACCAGCGTTCGTGCGTTGGTAACACGACGTCTTTTCTCTTCATCATCTGGCAGATAGATCAGATGATCGGTGGCGTGGCTGTGTTCTTCCTTGAACTCGCAAAGCAACGTGCCATCAACCGGGTGACGGGTAGAGGTCAGATAGACAGATTCAGGATGCTGGTGGCGCACTTCATCAAATACACCGGCCCCAAGCCCAACGGCGGTTTCAGCCATACCGATAAACAGTACGGGTCCTGTCAGTGTCGAGGGGAACTGGCTGGCAAGCTGTCTGTAGGCCTGCCGCATGACTGAGGGTGGCACGGGAATGTGCCTGCCGAGTACTTTGCTGACAAACAGAAAGGCGCGTTTCGGGTTACGTCTTTCAGCGATGTCAAACAGGTCATCGAGCGAAACTTCACCCTGGTCGCGGGTTACCTGAATCGTACCGCATGAGAGGGTACGGCGATAAATCATATCTTCGAGGATATCAGACATAAATACGCCTTAATTCAGAAGGTTAGAGAGTGATTCCGGGTATGCAATTACATCCGTAATGGATCTCACCGCAACCGGAGAAAAGGTGTTTTTAGCGCTCTGGCGCACCATATCTTCAGACATCAGACCGAGCTTAAAGGCAGCAAATAACCCAGGAAGGTTCACCCCGCTGTGAAGGGTATAACCCACCCCCCCTGACGGACGCATGTTGGTTTCAAGCAGCACCGGGTTGCCATTCACATCGTTTCGCGTCTGAACATTCACCAGCCCGTCGGCCTTCATAACCCTGGCGCAGTCACACGCCAGTTCCCAGGCGCTTCCTTCGTTTACCAGATACTGGATAACCCCTTCCTTACGGCGTCCCACGGCTGCGAGTATTTCGCCCTTATCCGCGAGGATATCGACGGAAAATTCCGGGCCTGGCAGGTACGGCATCAAAACAAGGGGTTTAAACGACTCAGCAGCTGATGCTGCTGCAATATACTGTTGCGGACTGACCAGACGATGTTCGGGATGATTAAAGACGGCCATAGGCGAAGCACTGTCATCAAAGCGCCAGAATCCCATGCCATAGATACCCGTCACCGGCTTCACGCATACCGGGCTGTCAGTGAACGGCGGGGCCGCGAGGTGTGTTTTTAATTCTGCCAGCGTATTCACCCGCCAGGATGGTACGACCGGGAGACCCTTTTGCTCCATAAACTGAGCAAAAGTAACTTTTTCGTCAGCCAGAGTTAACCAGTCGACGCCCGTTGCACCGGTAGTAAGGGTGGCACCGGTCGATTCAATGGCTGAACGGTGTTCTTCAAACCACTGGCTGTTACGGCCAGTATGAATATGGTGGATGCCGTAGGACTGAATGGTTTCCTGGATAAACTGAAGACGTTTTTGAGGATCTTCAGGTTCAGTCAAAGAATAGTCGGCAACGGAAAGGATTTCATTTCTTTCGTTACGGTGGGAGGCAAAAACGGTAATGGCAAAATTATTTTTTTTTGCAAATGATTTTACCCCCTGAATAATATCTCGCTGGGAGGATAAACCTTCCATAAACCAAATTTTCTTGTTCATTTTTTTTAATTATCCGGAACGCCATGCAAATTTATGATTGAGAAGTGAGTCTATGAGTGTCTAAGCTACATGTCAATCATAATATGATTAATAACTCCTGTGGTTATGGAGTGCGTCAGGTTTTTTGGATTCCTGATAACACATTGATATTTAAATTAAACTTAGAAAATTAACACCCTGAAAAGGATTTCTTTTTGTGTTTTTACAGAAAACTACCAAAATTTCCCTTGTCAGAGAACTTCATCATGATATGATTTTCTTCGTCAGTTACTAAATATACCTTTGATTGTCTCGGTCATTACCATTTTAAGGAATAAAACATGGTTTCATTAGTTAAGAACCAGACGGTATCACTCAGCAAAGAATCATCTGCATTAAGCCAGCTTCATTTCGGTCTCGGTTGGGATCCGGTTAAGAAAAAAGGTCTTCTTGGAGGATTGTTTGGAGGCAACGACTCAATCGATCTCGATGCTGGCTGCGTATTAATGGACAGCACCGGTAAAACAATTGACACCATCTGGTTCCGCAAACTGGAATCCACCTGCGGCGCTGTTGTGCACAGTGGCGATAACCTGACCGGTGAAGGTGACGGTGACGATGAGGTGATTAATGTCAACCTCTCCCGACTGCCTGCAAACGTTGAATACCTGGCGTTTACGGTAAACAGCTTCCGTGGTCAGTCGTTCAATGACGTCGAAAACGCGTTCTGCCGCGTTGTCGATCAAACCGGCAAAGAGCTGGCTCGCTACAAGCTGACTGAGCAGGGCTCACATACCGGGATCGTTATTTCTTCGCTGCGCCGTAATAACGGCAACTGGGACTTTACCGCCCTTGGCCATGCCTGTCGCGGCCGCACAATTGACGATATGCACTCCGATATCGTTTCAGCGGTTATTCGCTAATGAACCTGACGCCGGGGGGCAATGCCCCCGTTCCAGCCCAGGAGTTGCGGGTCCGGATCACCTCGGGCGGCCAGGTGGATGCTTCGGCGTTTCGCCTGTATGCCGACGGGAAGGTGCAGGGTGATGCGGACATGGTGTTTTATGGTCAGCCACGTAACGATGATGGTACCGTCAGCCTGGTCAGTGAAGGCCAGTACTCAACCTTTACTGTCGCGCTCAACCGGCTGAAACCTGATGTCCAGAAAATTGCGTTCACCGTGACCTGTGACGGTGGGCAGACGGTGTCCGGTCTTCGTAATCTTTCCATCGACGTGGAGCAAGGGGCTACCGGCCTGGTTAGCGGCAGTGTCGAACTGAGCGGCCGTCAGGAAGCAGCCTTAATTCTGGGTGAATTTTACCGTCGTAATAATGACTGGAAATTCCGCTTCGTTGCGCAGGGGTTCAACGGTGGACTTAAACCGCTGGCAGAGCATTTCGGCGTAAATATTGCCGACGAACCGGCTCCCGCAGCCCCGACTCCTCCGGTTGTAACCCCTCCGCCAGTTGAGACAAAAATCAGCCTGAGCAAGGTATCGCTGACAAAAGAGAAGCCTGCAATCAGCCTGACCAAACGGGATAACTTCGGTGAAATCCGGATCAACCTGAACTGGCACCGGGGCAGCGGCAAATCAGGCTTTGCAGGCATGTTCGGCTCCAAAGGAATCGACCTGGATCTGGGGGCCTTTGTTGAGCTTCAGGACGGGTATAAATCGGTCATTCAGGCGCTCGGTAATGCATTCGGTGATTATCGCGATGAACCGTATGTTCAGCTCAAGGGCGATGACCGGACGGGTGATGTATCAGACGGCGAGTGGCTGCATATCAATGGACGTGAATGGAAGCATATCCGCGAAGTGCTGATTTACGCCTTTATTTATGAAGGTGTTCCCAGCTGGGACAAGACTGATGGTGTGGTCACCATTCATGTGCCGGATCAACCGCCCATTGAGACCCGCCTGACCGAAGGTGAAAACCGTCGCACATTGTGCGCCATTGCCAGACTCGTAAACGAAAACGGCGCAATTAAAGTCGAGCGAATTAACCAGTACTTCAAAGGCCAGGACGAAATGGACCGGGCATTTGGCTGGGGATTTCGCTGGAGCGCCGGTTCTAAATAACACAGCAACAAAGGAAACAGGTATGAGCTTTTTCGACAAAGTTAAAGGTGCCATTAACTCAGGCCGTGACGAACTGACCCGCCAGGTTGGCCGTTTCAAAAACAAAAAATTCATGCAGGGCACCGTTGCTGTATGTGCCCGTATTGCCGTATCGAGTGACGGCGTAAGTTCGGAAGAAAAGCAGAAAATGATGGGCTTTCTGCGCTCTTCAGAAGAGCTGAAGGTCTTCGATACCAATGAGGTGATTGAGTTCTTCAATAAACTGGTTTCAAGCTTCGATTTCGATGTTGAAATCGGCAAGGGCGAAACCATGAAATACATCCTGGCGCTGAAAGATCAGCCTGAGGCCGCTCAGCTGGCCTTACGTGTTGGTATTGCCGTTGCGAAAAGTGACGGTAACTTCGATCAGGACGAGAAACTGGCCTCCCGCGAGATCGCTATCGCGTTGGGCTTCGACCCGGCTGAATTTGGCCTCTGATCCACATCCCTAAGGGTAAAATATGGTTTCCACACACATCGGCTTCCCGACTGAAACGGTCATTGTTTTTATTGCGCTTTCAGTCGGTGCCATCTTTATTGACCTGTTTATGCACCGTGATGACAAGCCTATTTCGCTGAAGAGTGCGGCGCTCTGGTCCGTATTCTGGGTTGTGGTTGCGATGGCATTTGCCGGTTTCCTCTATATCCACCACGGTGCTGAGGTTGCCAGTCTGTTTGTCACGGGTTATGCGCTGGAGAAAGTGCTGTCGGTCGATAACCTGTTCGTCATGATGGCCATCTTCTCCTGGTTCGCCGTTCCGGATCGTTATCGCCACCGTGTTCTCTACTGGGGGATCATTGGTGCCATTGTCTTCAGGGGCATCTTTGTCGCCATCGGTACGAGCCTGCTGAGTCTGGGGCCGTATGTTGAAGTTGTCTTCGCTATTATCGTTGCCTGGACAGCGGTCATGATGCTTAAAAGCGGTGATGACGATGATGAAATTGAGGATTACTCCCAGCATCTGGCTTACCGCATGGTTAAACGCTTCTTCCCTATCTGGCCGAAGCTCAGAGGGCATGCCTTCCTGCTTAACCAGAAGGAAGTGGATGCTGAACTGGCGAAACCAGAAAACAGCGATGTCACCATTGGCCGTGGTAAAAAAGCGGCGCTGTATGCGACCCCGCTGTTCCTGTGTGTGGCTGTGGTTGAACTCTCGGACGTAATGTTCGCGTTTGACTCGGTACCGGCAATCATTGCCGTCAGTCGTGAACCGCTTATCGTCTATAGTGCCATGATGTTTGCTATCCTGGGCCTGCGTACTCTGTACTTTGTCCTTGAGGCACTGAAACAGTACCTGGTTCATCTGGAGAAGGCCGTTATCGTGCTGCTGTTCTTCATCGCGGCAAAACTCGGCCTGAATGCGACCGATCACATCTGGCATCATGGTTACAGCATCGCGGCAACAACCAGCCTGTATGTTGTACTGGGTGTACTGGCGCTGGGCATTCTCGCAAGCGTCATGTTCCCGGGCAAACCTGAATCTGAGGAAAAGGGGAGTTAATCCCCTTAAGTGTTAACCTGAACAATTACTAATCGAAGAGGTTATTTTATGAGTGTTTCTCTTTCCAAAGGCGGGAACGTCTCCCTAAGTAAAGCAGCTCCGTCAATGAAAAACGTCCTGGTGGGCCTTGGCTGGGATGCGCGTTCAACAGACGGTCAGGACTTTGACCTGGATGCTTCAGCATTCCTGCTGGCCTCAAACGGCAAAGTGCGCGGCGATTCAGATTTCATCTTCTATAACAACCTGACGTCATCCGACGGTTCCGTAACGCACACCGGCGATAACCGCACCGGTGAGGGCGATGGTGATGATGAATCGCTGAAAATTAAACTGGACGCCGTCCCGTCTGAAGTTGACAAGATCATCTTCGTTGTGACCATCCACGATGCTCAGGCTCGTCGCCAGAGCTTTGGTCAGGTATCCGGTGCGTTTATTCGTCTGGTTAATGACGATAACCAGACTGAAGTTGCTCGCTACGATCTGACCGAAGATGCGTCCACTGAGACTGCCATGCTGTTCGGCGAGCTGTATCGCCACAATGGTGAGTGGAAATTCCGCGCAGTAGGTCAGGGTTATGCTGGTGGTCTGGCATCTGTATGTGCTCAGTACGGCATTAACGCGTCCTGATCAAAAAGTAACTTTTCTACCCGGGGCTGTTAATGCAGCCCTCATTCAACTGTTTGCAGGAGCTAAAAATGGCAGTTTCTCTCGTAAAAGGCGGCAATGTATCTCTGACCAAAGAAGCACCAACCATGAATGTTGCTATGGTTGGCCTAGGCTGGGATGCCCGTGTAACCGATGGTCAGGGTTTTGACCTGGACGCTTCCGTGTTCGCAGTAGGCGAAGACGGTAAAGTGTTGTCAGATGCGCATTTCATTTTCTTCAATAACAAAACCAGCCCTGATGGCGCGGTAGAGCACCAGGGCGACAACCGTACCGGTGAAGGCGACGGCGACGATGAGCAGGTCAAAATCGATCTGACCAAAGTCTCAGCAGATATCAAAAAACTGGTGTTTGCCGTTACCATCTATGATGCAGAAGCGCGTAAACAAAACTTCGGCATGGTGAGCAACAGCTTCATGCGCGTTTACAACAACGACAACGGCACGGAAATTGCCCGTTTCGATCTGTCTGAAGATGCCTCAACCGAAACCGCTATGGTCTTCGGTGAACTGTATCGTCATGGCGCTGAGTGGAAGTTTAAAGCTGTCGGTCAGGGCTTTGCCGGTGGCCTGGCGGCTCTTGCCTCCCAGCACGGCGTTAACATCTAAAATAACGCTGAATCATACCCCGGCAATGCCGGGGTTTTTTTGGTTGCGATCCGCTATCAGGAGGGGGGGGGCAGAAAGGGTTCGGGAATCTCAGAAAGCAGAGAGATGTTAATTCTGACGTGAGCCTTTTAAAGGCAGGAAACGGATTTTTCTCTGGTTGCTGGTTAAAGCCTGTATTCCGTGCCTTATATCAACAGCATGCCCCTCTGATATATGTTACGTTTGCGACTTATGAAGGCACGGGTTCTGGAAGATAAAATACCCGACCAATGGAAATTCCAATTCAACAGGTATAGAAACTTCAACGTGATGAAATATGGTGTCACACCATATATACGCCTCACCAGAAATCCAGCGTCCTGAACTAAGCCAGGGGAACCTATATAAACGCTGCGCTTTAAAATAATCAAAAATCAGGAGAGTTAATGTGAATCTACAATCCGGACAAAACATACCACTTCAGCAATCTGCGATCAGGCTGAATCTTCAGTACCCTACCAAATCCGGCTTTAAAGGCGAACCCGATACCTGCCTGTTCCTGCTTAATGCTCAGGGAAAGGTCAGCGGCGATTCTGACTTTATCTTTTACAATAATCTGTCTTCTCCTGAAGGGGCAGTAAAGCTCGTTACCGGTTCTCAGCAGTCCAGCATTGAGATAGCACTGGATCGTGTTCCTGCGAACATCAGTAAAATTGCAATCACAGTTGTCATTGATGGTGAAGATACCATCAGTGGGCTCAGTTCGTTGAGCATGCAGGCTCAAGGAATCGCTGAGTTCCAGGCTGAGACTCAGGGCCGCAGTGAGAAAGCAATTATCCTGGGTGAAGTATATCGGCACAATGGCGCCTGGAAGCTTCGTGCGCTCGGGCAGGGTTTCAACGGTGGTCTTGAGCCTCTGGCCATTAGCTATGGCGTTGATGTCGCACAGCCAGCTCCGCAGCCAGCAAAGCCTGCTCGTATCAGTCTGGAAAAGAAACTGGAAACCAGATCTCCGCGCCTTGTAAGCCTCGCTAAAAAAGCCTCGGTCAGTCTTACTAAAAATAAACTGGACACCCTTGAGGCAGCGGTTGCATTTGTACTTGACGCATCCGGCTCAATGAGTGGCCAGTTCAGTAAGGGTAACGTTCAGTCTGTGCTGGACCGCATCGCCGTTCTTGCCGCCCAGTTCGACGACGACGGTGAAATGGATGTCTGGGGATTTGGAGAGAAGCATAAGAAGTATCCAAACGTCACACTGGACAACCTGGACACATATATTCAGTCCATTCGCGGGGCTGGAAAGCGTTCAGCCTGGGAGAACCTGCCGGGCCTCGGAGGGACAAACAACGAGCCTCCTGTGATGGAAGAAATAGTCGACTACTTTAAGGACTCGAAAATCCCGGTGTATGTTGTATTTATTACCGATGGCGGGATCAGCAAGACCCGGGCGATTAAAGATGCAATCCGGCGTTCTGCCAACTACCCCATCTTCTGGAAGTTTGTCGGCCTGGGTGGTTCAAGCTACGGTATCCTCAAAAATCTGGATGACTTTACTGACCGCCGGGTTGATAACACCCACTTCTTTGCCATGGATGATTTCGGTTCGATTAGCGATGAAAAGTTATATGATAATCTACTGGAAGAATTCAGACCGTGGATCGATGAAACAAAAAGGTTAGGCATCCTTTAATACGCACAGTTTGAGCTTGGTTGAATGAGCTCTACAGCAGCTTAATACTGTAGAGCCTTTGTTCATTGGAAATCGTACAGGGAGGCGCATATGGACCGCATCAAGTACCTGAAATGGATAGCTGAAGAATCACCAAGTACGGCTCAGCAGCTGGTGGCCTGGTTAAACAGAGCAAGGCACTATACGCCCGACATGAAAGAGCATCAGGCAGGTGTACAGATTCAAGAAAAGGGGATTGTTGTAGGGCTTAGACAAAGTACTAATCGTTATCATGGAGATTGTCTGACCATACATGTGGTACGGCTTCCGGAAGAAATACAAAACAAGGGATGGTTTAAGTCTTTTCTGAAGCTTTGCTGTGAATCGAATCCCTGGTGCGATGTTGTAATAGAAGACGTGAAAAACCCATATTTATTAAGCTTTTGTAAGAAACTAAACTTTACTGTATTAGATGAATTTTACCCGAATACTTACATAGTAAACACAGATGCCATTATGAGTTTACCTATCCCACCCTTAGGGAGATACGAAACCTATCTTTATTAAACCTGCGAACCTTTACCGGTTGCGTGGGGAGCGGATGGACTTCGGCTAAAGAAAAATCACATCGTCTATTTTGACCAGAAAAAGCTAATCTGCTTGATGTAATGCAGAAACGCATTACATTAATATCTTCTCCCAACAATCACCTGAACAATTCCCTGATTGCTTTTCACCTCATACCAGTGCTGGCTCATAGTTAGTCCTTAAGCAAATTTGTTATCGGAATAAAGAACGAAGCCAGCCTCATCGAGGCGCATAACCTTCTTCCCTTAACGCCTGTTGTAATTTTTCAATTGCGCTTTTCATTACCCAGGCTTCTTCGTCACTCACAGCACAGCCACGAAGATCGCTCCAGCTCAGACGTTTAACTAATTGAGCAAGGGCCATAGTTTCATTCTCATCAAGCTGCAAACTCAGTGTCTCAATACCTTCCACTATCTAACCTCCCTTATACTGAAAAATGGCGCTTTATTTCTGACCAGATGCCGAAGCCTTGAATGCGGCCGGAACTGCCGTTGTTTCTACTTTACAGAAATGGAATTAAAAAGTGGTGGTGCTGGGCACGTTTCTTTTCCAGTCGGGGTTTAAGCCAGAGCCGAAACTCATTCAACTTCTCAGCAGCCAAAACCGCTTCAACGGGGAAAACTTTATATTTACCCTGCTGCTGAGGTTCACCCAACCATCGCCTGATGGCTCCGTCAGTCCATAAACGAGTCTCTTTGAGCCTGGTTACAGTGACCCATTTCCTGGACCATTCATCAAATTGTCGCTGGCGATCCCGATAACGTTGTTCTTCCTGCTGACGAAGCCAGTCACGATCAACAGCGAATTTTCGGTATCCAACAAAGAGCCCTTGTACTTTGGCCATGACAACATTCCGGTTTGCTTAGAACTGTTCAGACAGACATGTCAGGGATAAAGCTGAAGAAAAAGGTACAACGAAGAATAACCAAGACATAGGCCTGCCGGGTAAGTGGTGCGGTGCACAGGACTGTCGGAAAGTACGCTCAGAGAGGGTCGTTTAAGCATGATGCACCACCGCCAGCCAGCCTTAATAATGGTAATGTACCACTGGGTTACCAGACAGACCAGTAACGCATCAAACATAAAACTGTTTTTTAAAAAACGTCAGGAACGTAGCCTGACCTTTTAACCAGTGGTGTAAAAAACATACAGATTGCTCTGAGGTATGAGGTTCAGCAACTAGCCTTGTCGACGCAGAAACATTAAGTAATCAATAGCAGCTATCGCAAACAATGGTGAAAACCACCACGTGCTTTTCAACAAGCCAAGCGGCAGAAAGAGTACAGTTGCCATCGAATAAACAAAAACACGAACCATACCATCTGTAATAAACATAGGCTATTTGCAATCTGAGGTTGGATTGTAGATTTTAGTTAGAAATGGATCAAAGTCCGTTTTGTGCAAAACTTGGTTGACAACCCTCTTTTGGAAGATGTGCCGTTTCGTGCAAAAGTTGGTTGGAGGCCAAGATGGCAGAGTTCGTAGGTTCGGCTGCTTCGCAAGCTGATTTCATTTGGAAGAACGCGGAAGACCTGTGGGGGGGGATTTCAAGCATACCGACTTCGGCAAGATCATTTTGCCGTTTACTCTGCTGCGTCGATTGGAGTGCGCACTGGAGTCTACACGGGAAGCATCGCTCGATAGCCAACCAGCCACGATTGAGTTCTTAGAAGCAGAGTTCAGTGTTGATTTCGATGCGCTGCTATCTTGACCGCCAATCAGACCCGCATGGTTCAGGTTTGTGTATGAGAGTCCCCAAATGGCTGTAGTTCTAACCAAAGCCTTGATTGAAGCCGGCCGCGCCGGAAATAGTGGGTACAGAAAAGGCAGTTGCTTGCGCTGGGCGTAAGTTACCCGCCGAAAAGCGGCTGGATCGAACGACTGATCGGCACTGAGGTATCTGACGAGCAGTACGAACGCTTTCTGGGGCACAGCACGAGCAAGCAGGCTGAACAGATCCTACGCGGAGAGCAGCCAGCCAAGGGGCTTCAGTATGCAAAGCGAGCGAAGAAGCTCGCTTCTGAAAGAAAAGCCACAATTGATCTGGATAACGAGCACCTGTCTGAAATCGAAAAGTATCGGTAGCCCTAGACTTTTAGCCGCTGAAGATCTCTTAGATACCATTGGTGAAACTTGCTGAAGTCAGCCTTCTGTTTCTCTACCGTGCTGTTATAGATCGCATCACTGGTAACCGCACAAGCAGTCCAGCCAGCCTCATAGACGAAGCGAGTAGCTATCGGTGACTTCTTCGGGGTGCTATCCCAGCGGTTTTTGAGCCACCGCGCAAGCCCTTCATCAAGAGGGACCACCAGATTTAGCTGCTGTTTTGTGCGAGTGATACCGACATAAAACAGCCGACGTTCCTCCTCGATTTCCTCTTCGGCCGGAGGGGTGTTCATCGATGTGCGAACGCTGTAAACATCATCGGGTTTGCCGCCAGGAAATTCCTGCTCATTCAGCCCGATCAGTATTACGTTATCCCACTCCAGCCCCTTGGAACCATGCAGTGTGGAAAGGATGAAGGGATCGCAGTCAGTAGCAGCCTCGCCTGGATTCAAGATAAGGTTTAAAAACGTGCGGGAATCGATCTTACTGGAGTCAAGTAGCTCCCCGATCCTCACGACCCCTCGTTGCTGGTCGTTCGATCCAGTGCGAGTTACACCCTCAGAGCCAACACTATCAATGAAACCCTCCATACTCAGGCGTCGTAACACATCGATAGCAGGCGTTTCCTCTCCGTCTTTCTGGCAGATAGTGGCGAGCCTGCCCAGCCGATCTTTTTGGTATTGTGCGCCCTCGAATAACTGACCTAGAGCAGACCATAGGTCGGCGTGCGGAGCCATCAATCCACTGAGCGCCGCTTTGAATTGCCCTTTCTGCCATCTAAAACCAGCCTCCTTCAGAAAGCCGTAAACAATCGCTTGTTTGTTGGGATGGTTTTCCAGTAGCCGCAGATCGCCGTACACAGACAGCAAGACGCCAACTACCAGTATCCCGATTTCGGTGCGGGTGTGTAATGCGCTTGAACCATTGAGGTAGCGATAAGGTAGCCCACACAGGCGTAAAGCAATTTCCGCCTCAGCAAGGTTCGCCTTAGTGCGGGACAATATGGCTTGTGTTCCACTGCTCACCGAGAGGTTTGATAGCACCTTGGATAGGCAGTTATCAAAGTGCAATCTGACCTCTGTTTTGGGGGTGCTAGGATGACTGACACAAAGCTTGGTCAGCTTTGTAGAGTTGCGCCGAATTACCGAGTTAGCCATCAAGGAAAGCTCATGGCCAAATCTGAACGTGCATGACAGTTGAAACACCTTCGTATTCGGGTAGTGCCTTTCAAACAGTCCGCCGATAAAGTCTGGTCGAGCACCACGCCACTCATAAATACACTGGTTAACATCACCAACAGCCATAACCGACGTATCCGACTTAGATAGCAAGCGGGTCATGTCATGCTGTATCAGGTTAACGTCCTGATATTCATCAACAATGATGTGCTTGAAGTGGGCACCAAGGCTGCTGTCATTACGCAACAGTGCGACAGCCTCAATCAAACAGTCATCAAAGGTTCGCAGACTGTTTTCCTCCAGCAGCTCACAATAGCGGCCATAGGCGTGAATAAACTCCCGTTTGATGTTGCTGAACGTTGGATCATTGGCAGCATCAACAGGAGTTACGGCCGCCGCCCGGCAGCGAGCAATAAACAGCTCGAAGTTTTCAATTTCATTGGGGTCAATATAATTCGCCTCATGGTCAAAGCCATAGCGGTAGGCTTGCTTTACCAGTTGCTCATAGCGGTAGTCGCTTGGAGTAATGAGGTCTTTCTTCTTGATTATCTGTTGGCGTTCTCCGTAACCAACAATCTTTAAGGCCAAGCTGTGGAACGTGCGGATTTCTGGAATCACGCTCGACATCAGTGCCGTCTTCAAGTTCTCCGTGAAGCTCACCTGCGCCGACTTGTTGTACATCAGGATCAGAATGGAGCGAGGATCAGTTCCCGTCTTGACCAGCCGCTCAACGCGCTTTACAAGTGTGGTTGTTTTCCCGCTACCAGGTACGGCTTTTACCAACGCATGTCCGGTGTCATGGCTGACAATACTTTTCTGCTCCCAAGTCAGTCTTTTGGTCATGCCTTAACCTTGTAATTGGCGCACTGACGGGCCTCGGTGTAGGGAACGATCTTTGCCTTACTGTGACATTGCAGATAGCCATCCTCCCATCGGCCTGCTTGCTCGCACATAATGCAGTTGGGAAATAGTGAATGAGGATCGGCGTGACGGATAAAAGCTCGTAAGTTATCAGCCAGCTCAGCGGCCCCTAACGATCTAGGCCATGTGTTCACGTCAGAATTGATTGTTAAATCCACTTCAGCGAGCGGCATCGTTTGTTCGTTGAGTCGGCCGGAACCACTTAAACTCCAGACAGACATATCCACGTTACCTACTGAGCAGACGCCGCTACAGGTGTCCACAGATTGAAACGGGGGAAGCCAGTTGAATACTCTCAGGATCTTCTCCTTGATCGAGTAGGCCCCGGTAAGCAACATCTGAATATCAGAGGCAGATTGGACCTTAAACTCAAGAATCGGGATACCGGCTTCGATCTTGTCTTGAGAGCAGGGGTGTGTGACACAAATCTCTACGTAGCAACGCCTTTCGCCAGTCGTATCATACAACATCACGTCTGGTCGCAGCCCTGTGACCTTATCGTGTTTTTCCAGCTCTGCCTGATCGAAAAATTGAGTCAAGTTGTAGCGTGCAGGCACGGATTTTACGCACTGACGTGCTTCGTCTCTAACCAAGGCTAAACGAGAACCATTACAGGCAACCCGGCGCTCCAGCTCAAGGCTAATAGGCATTTCACGGCTGAGAGCTTGTTGGTAGCGATAGAAGAATGCTTCTTTGCCGCACTTGTGAAGATAGGTTTCAAGGGCACAGCATTCTTCCGAATGGCGAAAGTGCTTAGCGTTGAACTCGCCCATTACCGGGGTCAGGGGGCTCTTACAACCTGGGCAGGTGTAAGTATGTGAGCGCAGGGCAGCGCCAATGTGCGTGAGGGTGCCCTCGCCGTCTAGCGCGTAAGCGTATTGTATTGAGCTGGATTGAGTTGTCATGACTGCGTATCCTCCCAAAAAAATCCAGCTAAGAACAGACCTTACGGCAGGCAAATGGTAAGTAGTGCTTCTTGAAGCAGTCGAGTGTACAGCGGCTCAGTGAAAAAGCTAATCGCCCGCTCAACAACCTAGTGATACTGGTGCAGATTCGACAATGAGTTAATGCCCGGAGAGCATCTGCAAGACTTCTAGCTGGAAGGCATTCCAACCAGCCCTCGCTTCTGAAAAGCCGTCAGGAAACGGTAAAATCCAACCAAGTGAGCAACTTCACTTGATCAAAGATCTAAGGCTAGAATGATGGAATTCCAACCTTAGTTTGCAAATAGCCTAAACATATAACTTCCTCTGAGGATTTAAAAGAATTCTCAGATGTCTTGAAAGCTACTTTTTAAACTTTCTCATTCTGAGAAGCATATTTAATTTTGCTGCGTCTGCTCGTGCTGCTGCTACAGAAAGGGCTTTATGCAGTGAAACTACCACGACAAACAAACAGAACATCGACCAGAATCCATCCATTTCGTTTACCTAATCGTTGAGGTTTTTATTCGGGATATCTGGCTAAATAGGACTACACAGATACCCAGTTAAACCCCCCGCTTACATAACACTCCGGTTCCTCACCAGACGTTTTATTCTATCGCGGTCTGTGGTTATCAGAAGCTGCATAAACCGGTTATTTAGTCCGTTACGCGAAAATTATTGAGGATCCGGGCTGTTAAACTGTTCTTCCTCTTTCGCTTCCGGAGAAAAGGGGAGGTGTCACCCTGCGGCCGGGTAGTGAAAGGGATTTGACGTAATTCAGGCGAAGGGCGAACAAGACCGCAAAGGACGCCCGGGCGACCGGATACCTGCCGGGTTGTGCGAAGTAAAAACCGGAAGCAGTGATAACACAAACAGGCCCCTACAGCGTAAGGATTGTGATGGACGATAAAGAGCAATTTACGAATCTTGTGGCAAAGCATGCCTCCGGACTCACCGAAGAGCAGCTGGCCGGTTACGATGCCTGTTCCCTGGATGGTGAATGCGTCACGCCTTCATACGAGGTTTTCCGGGGGTATCGTACCCGCCATACCCTGGATGAATTTCTGGAGATGGCCATATCGCTGAATGCCATCCACCCGGATGAATATTTAACGGATATGCTGCTTAAGCCTCATGAGGTGATCGGCGCTCTGGCCGATGAAGGCGACCAGCTGAACAACGCCACCCCGGTTTATTTCTTCCCGGATACCGGCGTCTATGCAGCGGCCGTCAGTGAAACCCGGGTGCTCGATGCCTGGCTTTGCTGGCCATGCTACCCGGCGAACTGGTAACGCGGCCGTTGGAATTGCACCGGCAGGATACGAATTTAACCGACCCCGTGGCGGGAAGGTTATCACAATTGCATGTCCTCATCCCTCAAGCCCCCTGCCAGGCCCTAACGTGCTGTCAGGCTTCGCCTGATTCCCGATCTGCGCCGGTACTTCAGCCGATAACTTTTTGTTTTCTTTTTATTTTCTCCCCATTTCCTCAAAGTTCGCGGGCGGCGTGGACAGGGCACCATTGCCGCATGTGGGGTCTTAATAAGGGCAGGGTGGTCAGGTTTGCTCGATGCCGGGGGTAGGCCCTACCCTTTATGGGATGAGGACATGCAATTCACTAAATTAATCGACAGCACCGGTGGTGACTTATCTGTAACGGGTCAGTTTTGATACGGGGAATGTTTCAGGGTTAAGATCTGGAATCATAAAAATATACGCTCCCGTTCAGGACATACGACTTGAAATGGATAATGCCATTAAAGGAATTCCAGCCTTTCGTCGATAACAGTTTCTGACCATCGCCATAACCATGTCATGGAGGAGACTAACCGTGTTTCAGAGGTGAGCTGGTGCCTGGCAAAACATACAAACTCAAATATCAGGAAGCGAGTTTAGTTGTTTATAACATG
The DNA here is from genome assembly GCF_041320245.1 of Citrobacter meridianamericanus. Classification (NCBI taxonomy): domain Bacteria; kingdom Pseudomonadati; phylum Pseudomonadota; class Gammaproteobacteria; order Enterobacterales; family Enterobacteriaceae; genus Citrobacter; species Citrobacter meridianamericanus. The sequence goes on from NZ_CP101037.1 coordinate 291,004, forward strand.
CAGCCGTGTAACTGATTAGGTACCGGCAAAAGGAGGAAATAATGTTTGAAAACTACGTTTGTAAAATCTATGTAAGCAATGATCCTCATTTTAGTAGCCATCTCGAAGCAACTGCGTTTGGTTTCGATAATGGTCAGCAGCAAAAGATTCTCACCGCAGCCCATGTTGTTACCAATGCTCTTGGAAAAATTTATCCCGTCAGCAATACACTTAAACTTTACGTCAAATTTCTTAACCATCAAGGACTGGTGAACGAAGAGCCTGTTCTAGTCGATTTCATTCTCAATGAGGCTAATGACAGGGCAGACTTTAAAGACGGCATTCCGTTTGTTGACAGTGCAGAAATCGTATTACCAGCTGGAATACAACAGCCTGTAAGTAGTTACTTTAAGGTCCTGGCTCCCGCAGCTGGCATGGGTACATTGGGTGTCGGATATCCAATGAATGAGACAACAATTTCGACATTCCCTGGTGAAGTTTCAGGCATTTGGCCTTTAAATTGCTCAAATCATTCTCCCCAACATCTCACAACTCGCTTTGTAATAGCACATTTCAACACCGATGGTTGCTCTGGTGGACCCTATGTCGTCTCCGAGAATGACGAGCATTTTGTCATTGGAAGTCTGGTTGGAATAATGTCTGGAACCTGCCCAGATTCAAATCCACACATGTCTGTTCAGTCCGCTACTGATTTTTAGCAAAGTCAGTTCCAAAATGACGCTGGCACGATAGTTATTTTGGGTCTGCCCGATATGGCGTCTGCCCTTACTAACAGCAACAGCATTGAAACTGACAAACATGAACTCGAAAGTGCCACAATAGTAAGTCATGATTTCTTCATCACTTTTATGGTGCTCTTTTTCACCTATCACACAGCAAGTTATGAATACGAGGCCTGTAATGGACGCTACCGAAACTGAAGAGCTCGAAAAAATTCGCAAGAAGGCAATGGATGAAGTTACAAGTGCTCTTCAGGCGCTTGAAAATAAGTTCCCGGGTATTACTGAGGGCGCAGCAGCTTTGGCGGGGTCAGGCGTAGGCGCAGCGGCTTCCTTCGGTGCTCTCTATACGCTTGGTACAACGGGAGTGTCAGCAGCAGGCATAACCTCCGGGCTCGCTACAGCAGGGTCTATCGTCGGTGGCGGTATGGTTGCAGGCATTGCGGTATTGGCCGCACCTGTAGCTGTGTTAGGGATTGGCGGGTACGCGATAGTGAAACACAAAAAAAATGCGAAACTG